>CALMLK010000358.1 GCA_937868035.1 uncultured Alphaproteobacteria bacterium | reverse complement strand
ATGCGGTCGTTTACATCAGGCTCGACAACGGACGACTTCTTTTCCCCGGCTGGCGTGGCACGCTTCGATTTGCTCATTGCCCGTCTCCTTGTTGCAGTTCGGTTTCAGCACCGGTGGTGCTGGTGGATGCAGATTCGGCAGCGGTGTCCTGCAAGGCGGCCTGTGCCGCCTTGTGCCGGGTCCACCCCGGAATTTCCGCTGTCAGGTTTGCGTTGATCTTCAGTTGCCCGGCATTGCGAAGCAGGGCGGAGGTGAACGCCTTGAGGCGTGCGTCGGTGGCCTTGTCAGCGCCCTTGCTGAACACCATCACGGCCAGCGGAGCCGCCACCGTCTCGACATCACCACCTTCTTTGATGAGCGATGGCGCGTCGGCGGGTTCCAGCATGATCGGGGAATAGGTAGAGTCGAGCTGCTTCGGCAGCGCCAGCGGCAGGATCTTGAAGCGCTTGCCATCCAGCCGCGCCTGCTTGAGCGCGCTGGCATCCACCAGTGCCGCATCCGCAGAGCCTTGCGACAACACGCTGAGCGCTTCGGCATTCTGCCGCGGCACGCGCGCGAAGGACACATCGGACGCATTGAACAGCAGCTCGCCCGCGACGAAGCCCATGCTGCCCGTCGGTCCCGTGGCCACGCGTTTTCCGGCGAGATCGGCAAGGCTGTCGATGCCCTTGCCCACAACCAAGGCCCATTTGATGGATTGCAGGCGAACGAGATACGTGACCTTGCCGTCCAGCCCCTGCAGCAAGCCCTGCGCCTGCGCATAGGTCAGCGTGTCGAGGGGCAGCAACGCTGCATCCACGCGGTCGAGATAGGCCAGATCGGAAACGGCTTGCAGGGTACCGGCGCCGATGATGGGCAGGACGCGAAGGCCCTGTTCATGCTGCACGGTCGCGGCAATGTTATTGGCAAGGCCCAGCCACTGCGGATCGGCCGCCATCAGCCCCAGCGTGTTCTGGTTCATCTTGTCGGCGCGTGAATCCGCCGTGGCCGTGTGTGCTGACGCATACAACAGGCCAACCGCGACAACCGCCGCCATGAAGGGCTTCAATTTGCCCATCCACCTACCCCGCGATTGCCGTCCCAGGGTGGGGCACCACGCCCCCTCGAGGTTAACTCTTCATCAGATTTTGTGGCGCTGGCGGGGCGGAAATGGGGAATTGTGGCGTATCAGCCCCGGCGGCCCACGGGCAAATAATCCCGCGCCGCCGGACCGTCATAGAGCGTCAAGGGCCTGATCAGAATATTGTTTTGCAGCTGTTCCAGGCATTGCACGGTCCACCCCGGAACCCGGCCCGCCGCAAAGATGGGCACAAACAGGTCCGGCGCGATGCCGTTCAGATAGTAAATGACGCCGGAGTAGAAATCGACGTTCACGTTCACTCCGAAGCGCGCATAGGGCCGCATCGCCTCCACCACGGCCTGCAGGATGGCGAACCACTTGGGCTCTCCCATCTCCCGCGAGAGCTGCTCCACGCCGTCGCGCATGTGGCGCGCGCGCGGGTCTTCCGTCCGGTAGACACGGTGGCCGAAGCCGGTGACGGCATCGCCGGCCGCGCGCTTGGCCTTCACGTAGGCCGCTGCATTCTCTGGTGAGCCGATCTCCTGGGCCATCTTCATCACGTCCTCGGCCGCTCCGCCGTGGGCGGGGCCGGAGAGGGCCGCGATAGCCGCAGTCATGGCGGCGTGAAGGTTTGCTTCCGTGCCGATGACCACGCGGCCGGCGAAGGAGGAGGCGTTGCTGCCGTGCTCGGCATGGAGGATGAGGTCGCGGTCCATGAGCTTCGCCGCGGCGTCCGAAGGTTCACGGCCTGTGAGCATCCAGAGGAAATGCGCGGCATGGGAAAGGCCCGCGCGGGGTTGCGGCACGGCCCGCCCCGCCCGCACCGCCGCATGGACGCCGATGATCACCGGAATCTGCGCGGTGAGGCGAAGGCCCTTGGCGCGGGTCGCGTCAAGGGAGTTGTCATCGGCCTGCGGATCAAAGGCGGCGAGTGCCGAGACAGCCGTGCGCAACACATCCATCGGATGGGCATGCGCCAGGGTGTGGATGATGTGGGTGACCGCCTCCGGCAACTGCCGCGCCGCCGCGAGTGTGGCCCGCGTCCGTTCGAGTTCGGCAGCCGTGGGCAATTCGCCGTGCAGCAGCAGGTGCGCCGTTTCCTCGAAAGTGGACTGTTGTGCAAGATCGTGGATGGAGTATCCCCGGTAGCGAAGCTCACCGGCCTTGCCATCAATGAATGTCGTGGCCGAGCGCTCAAAGTAGACGCCCTTGAGGCCGCGATGGATTTCGATCTTGTCTTCGCTGGACATGCTGGGGTTCCGGAGGTTGCAACGTGACAGTGATCGAAGAGGCCAAGGCCAAAATCAAGGGCAGGGGCCTGAAACTTGTGATGCCAGAATCCGGCGACGCCCGGATCGCCGAGGCCGCCCGCCGCCTGCAAGACAACGGATTGGCCGACGTCATCCTGTTCGGTGCAGATGATGTGCCCGCGCCATCAGCGGAAGCCATCGCCCGCTTGCGGGAGGTCCGCCCGAAACTGTCGGATTCGCTTGCCGCTAAATTTCTCCAGAAGCCACTCTTCGCGGGGGGTGCCCTGGTCGCCACAGGCCGTGCCGATGCCATGCTGGCAGGAGCAGCCAACGCCACGGCCCGTGTGATCGAGGCGGCGTTGATGACGATCGGCCTTGCATCCTCCATTGCAACGCCTTCCAGCTTCTTCCTCATGCAGTGGCCCGGCCGCCGTCTTGTCTTTGCCGATTGTGCGGTGAACGTTCAACCCACCGCCACCGAACTCGCCGACATCGCGATTGCATCCGCCGCCAGCGCGCGCGCCGTGCTGGCGGATGTGCCCCGCGTGGCGCTGCTTTCCTTTTCCACCAAGGGATCGGGCGATCATCCCGATGCGGAGAAGGTGCGCGAGGCGCTCTTGCTCGCCCGCAGCCGCGCACCCTCCCTGCTGATTGATGGCGAACTCCAGGGCGATGCCGCACTGTCGCAAGCCGTCGCCGCGCGCAAGGTGAAGGAGGAGAGCGCCGTCGCGGGCCGTGCCAACGTCCTCGTCTTCCCAGACCTCGATGCCGGCAACATCGCCTACAAGCTCACGCAATATCTCGCGGGCGCGCAGGCAATCGGTCCCATCCTGCAAGGCTTCGCACGCCCGGTCTCCGACCTGTCGCGGGGCGCGACGGTGGACGACATCGTCGATACCGCGGCCCTGCTGTTGTCGATGGCCTGATCACGCCTCCGGCGTGAGCGCCAGCACCGACGCCACATGCCGCGCCATCGTCAGTTCCTCGTTGGCGGGAATGACATGCACGTGCGTTGGCGGAACATGGAGCCAGGCGAGATGGGCCATGATGCGCGAACGCACCGGCCCGGCATTCTCGCCCACACCACCGGTGAAAACGATGGCATCGACGCCACCCAGGGCCGGCACCAGCGACGCCGCATGGCGCGCCGCCGAATAACAATAGTACTCGACAGCTTCCGCCGCTTCCGGACGCTCGCTCGCCAGCAACTCCCGCATGTCGCCGGAGATGCCGGAGAGGCCGAGGAGTCCGCTTTTGCGGTAGAGCAGGTCTTCCAGTTGATCGAGCGTCAGCTTTTCGTCCCGCATCAGCGCCACCAGCACACCGGGATCGATCGATCCCGTGCGCGTGCCCATCACCAGACCGTCTGCGGTGGAGAAGCCCATGGTCGTGCCCACGCTCTTTCCGTCCTGGATGGCGCACATGGACGATCCGGAGCCGAGATGGGCGGCGAGAAGACGGCGGGGCAGCGTTCCCCCGGCCTGCGCGGGCAGGGCCGAAACTATGTGCTCGTAGTTCAGCCCGTGGAAGCCGTAGCGCCGGTAGCCCTTGTCGCGATAGACGCGCGGCAACGGCAGGCGCGTGGCGAGTTCGGGTTGCGTTGCATGGAAGGCGGTGTCGAAGCACGCGACCTGCGGCACCTCCGGCAACAGGGCGCGCATGTCACGTAACACGCCGATGCCGAAGGGCAGGTGCAGCGGTGCCAGGCTGCGCAGGCTGTCCAGCGTCGTCAGCACCGTGTCATCAATGAGGGTGGGTGACACGAAGGCGGCACCGCCATGGACGACGCGGTGGCCGATGCCGCGCAACACCGTCTGCGACACCCCCTCATCGCGCAGGAACGCGAGCAGGATGGCAAGTCCATCCCGATAGGTGGTGGCCGCTGGCAGCAGCTTGCTGATCTCGCCGCAGACGAGCCGTGGTGCCGTGCCGATGCCGCTCACCTGTCCGCGCAGGCGCTCGCCGGGGCCCTTCTCGTCATAGACGGCAAACTTGAGGGACGAGGATCCGGCATTGAGGACAAGGATGGCCATGCCCCTTCTTCAGGGCAGCACGGCGGCCATGCAAGGGCCTGTCTCAGTATTTCACCAGTCCTGATTTGGACAGCTTGAAGCCCGTGCCGTTGGCCATGCACTTCAACCCGGATGTGGAGGAGGTGCAGACAAAGCCCGCCTTCTTCCATTTGGTGCCGTAATCGAACACGTTGCCCAAGGGCTCGCCGTAACCGCAGCCCGGCACTTCGCCCGGGTTCTTGTAGACGTGCATTTCGCCGTCGGGTGTGAGGGTCACGGTCCAGTATTTCGGTTTGACGCGCGAGCACGAGAGCAACGGACCATCCGCCGCATCGCCGATGTAGGAGCAGCAGATGTTGCCGGAAGGCATGTCGAATTCCAGCGTACCGCTTTCCGATGGCGTGAAATCGATGGCGAAGGCCGGAACTGTGAGCAGGGCGGCCAGAACAGGGGTGAGCAACAGTGACTTGAACATGGGCGTCTCCTTCTGGGCTGCACTTGAGCAGGCCCCGCCTGAATGCAACTTGAACGGTTTGACCAGAGCTTTTCTCTCCTTGGGCCGCGGATTGTAATCGACGGTGAATGTTATAATATAACAGGCATGACTTTCCCCAGCCCCAAGCACGATCACCGCTCCTGCACGCGCAGCATTGTGGCCCATGCCGAGCAGGTGTGTGCCGAAACCGGTGCCCGCCTCACGGAACAGCGCCGCGATGTGCTGGTCTGTGTGGCCGAAAGCCATCAGGCCGTGGGGGCCTATGACATCATCGAGCGCATGGCCGTCCACGGGCCGCGGCCCGCACCGATCACGGTCTACCGGGCGCTGGAATTCCTGCAGGGCCAGAACCTCGTGCACAAGATCGAAAGCCGCAATGCCTTCGTGGCCTGCGCCGAACGCCACGACGGTTCGCCCGCGGCCCTGCTCATCTGCGAAGGCTGCGGGAATGTCTCCGAGGTCCTCGACCGCGATGCCGCGTCGGGTCTCATGGCGGCCGCCAGCAGCCAGGGCTTCACCGTGAAGCATTCCGTGGTGGAACTCTCGGGCCTCTGTGCCCATTGCGGCGTGGTGGCGTGATGCTGAAGGTGAACAACGCGCTGGTTGCTGCCCATGACGTGACGCTGAAGGCCGGCGGGCGTGTCATTCTCGATCACGTCAATCTCGCCGTGCGGCCGGGCGAAATCGTCACCATCATCGGTCCCAATGGGGCTGGCAAATCCACGCTGGTGAAGGTGCTGCTCGGACTCACTCCCGCCACGGCGGGCCGGGTGGAGATGCTGCCTGGCCACCGCATCGGTTACGTGCCGCAGCGATTTCCACTGGCGATGAACGTGCCCCTCTCGGTTCGCCGGCTCATGACCTTGACGCTCTCGGCCCCCGAACTCGAAATCGGCGCGGCGCTGGGCGAAACCGGCGTTGGCCACCTGATCGACGCACGCGTCACGGATCTGTCGGGCGGCGAATTGCAGCGCGTGCTGCTGGCCCGTGCCCTCTTGCGCAAGCCGCAACTGCTGGTGCTGGACGAGCCGGTGCAGGCGGTGGATTTCCACGGCGAAGTCAAACTGTATGAACTGATCTCCGCCATCCGCAAATCCCATGGCTGCGGCATCCTCATGGTTAGCCACGATCTTCACATGGTGATGGCGGAGAGCGACCACGTGATCTGCCTCAATGCCCACGTCTGCTGCGAGGGCGGCCCCACGGCCGTGCAGAAGGACCCGGAATTCGCCAAACTCTTCGGGCCCGCCGCAGCGCGTATGATCGCCGCCTACACCCACGACCATGACCATGACCACGAAAGCCATGGCGGCCACGGCCATGACCATCACCACCATGGGCATAAGCACTGATGCTCGATATTCTCTTTGAACCGTTTTTCCGCCGCGCCCTTCTCGCAGGCCTCGCCGTGGCACTGGTTGCAGGGCCCATCGGCTGCTTCATCGTCTGGCGGCGCATGGCCTATTTCGGCGAAACTCTGGCCCACGCCGGGTTGCTGGGAGCAGGGCTTGGACTGCTCTTCAATGTCAACATCGCCGTCACGGCGGTCGTCGTTGCGATGATCCTCGCCCTCGTTCTCATCGCGCTGCGGCTGCAACAGCAACTGGCTGTCGACACCATCCTCGGCATTCTCTCGCACACGGCGTTGGCGCTGGGTGTGGTTGTGATCGGGCTGGTCACAGGCGCAGTCACCGGGCATCTCGACATCCTGTTCGGTGACGTGCTCACCGTCTCCAGCCGCGACGTCTGGACAGTCTGGATCGTGGCCGCTGCCGCGCTCCTCCTGCTGGCGACCTTGTGGCGCCGGATGATCGCCATCTCCGTGCATGAAGACCTCGCCCGCGCGGAAGGCAT
>CALMLK010000357.1 GCA_937868035.1 uncultured Alphaproteobacteria bacterium | reverse complement strand
TATTCCTGCTTACACTTGCGACTTTCGATGACCTGGCAGCCATCATCATCATCGCCCTGTTCTACACGAGCCAGCTCTCCTTCGTCGCGCTTGCAGGCGCGCTCACCGTTCTGGCCGCACTCTTTGTCTACAACCGGATGGGCGGCGGTCGCACCGGCATCTTCATCCTGGGCGGCATCCTGATGTGGCTGTTCGTTCTGAAATCGGGCGTGCATGCCACGCTTGCAGGCGTGGCGCTGGGGCTGCTCATTCCACTGAGGCGCGGGGATGGCACGTCGCCGTTGCACGAGCTTGAACACGGCCTCCACCCTTATGTGAAATTCGCCATCCTGCCGCTGTTTGCCTTTGCCAATGCCGGACTTCCGCTCGATGGATTCTCGCTCGCAAACCTGGCGCAGCCGCTGCCGTTCGGCATCATTGCCGGGCTGACGCTCGGCAAGCCGGTGGGCATCATGCTGGCGGTGCTGCTCCTCGTCGGCACGAAACTCGCGAAGCTGCCGGAGGGCGTGAACTGGCGCTACATGCTGGGCGTTTCGTGCCTTGCCGGAATCGGGTTCACCATGAGCCTGTTCATCGGCTCCCTCGCCTTCGCCGATGCCAGCCTCAATGCCGAAGTGCGCGTCGGCGTCGTTGCCGCCTCCCTCCTCTCCATGGCCGTGGGCCTCGGCATCATGTGGCCGGGGAAGGTGCGCTGAGATTTAGCCCGCCTGGTTCTGCCAGCGGCCGGTGTCGTCCTGTTTCCAGTAGCTGATGGTGTGGCCTTCGGTTTTCAGGCGGCGCCAGAGGGTGCGGGCCTGGTCGATCGAACCTGAATCGTTGCCATCGAAGAGGATGCTGGCGCGGGAGAGGCCGTCCATGTTTTCGGGTTCACTGCCGCTGATGAAAAAGCGATAGCCCGCATTGCCGGGGTTTTCCGGACCGGTCGCGAGATAGATGGGCTGGTGCTGCGGCATGGGCGTGGTGCTGTCGCCATGGGCGAGAAAGGCCACATCCTCGAAAGCCCAGAGTTTTTCGGAGATCAGCTTGAGCATTCCGGCATCGCCTGATTGCACCGCGAGGCGAAGCCCGCGCTGCAGGCCGCGCGCCAGCAGGCCCGGCAGCACGTTCTCCACCGGCTCACGTTCGAGATGATAGAACCAGACCTCCGCCATCAGCCTTCGTAGTGCCGTGCGACGAGATCGTTCAACAGCCGCACGCCCCAGCCCGAGGACCAGCCCTGGCTGAGCGGCGTCTTGGTGGAATCCATGGCCGTTCCTGCCACATCCAGATGCGCCCACGGCACATTGTTCACAAAACGCTGGAGGAACTGCGCCGCCGTGATGGCGCCGCCAAAACGCCCGCCGATGTTCTTCATGTCGGCCACGTCATGATCGATCAGCTTGTCGTATTCCGGGGCGAGCGGCATGCGCCACACTTTCTCGCCCGTCGCCGCACCGCTGGCGAAGAGGCGCGTTGCCAGTTCGTCGTTGTTGCTGAACATGCCCGCAAATTCCTTGCCCAGCGCCACCATCATGGCGCCGGTGAGTGTCGCGAGGTTCACCATGAACCTGGGCTTGAAGCGGTCCTGAATGTACCAGAGCACATCGGCGAGGACGAGGCGTCCTTCGGCATCGGTGTTGAGCACGGCGATGGTCTGGCCGGACATGGACTTGACGATGTCACCCGGACGCTGCGCCTTGCCGTCGATGGCGTTCTCCACCAGGCCGATGGCCCCCACCACGTTGCACTTCGCCTTGCGCCGCGCCAGGGCGAGCATCAGGCCCGTGACGGCGGCTGCACCCGCCATGTCACCCTTCATGTCTTCCATGCCTGCCGCAGGCTTGATGGAGACGCCGCCCGTATCAAACGTGACTCCCTTGCCGATGAAGGCGAGCGGCGCGTCCGTCTTCTTGCCGCCGTTCCAGCGCATGACGACGAGCCGCGCCTCATGTTCG
Organism: uncultured Alphaproteobacteria bacterium; assembly: GCA_937868035.1. Lineage (GTDB taxonomy): Bacteria > Pseudomonadota > Alphaproteobacteria > Rhizobiales > Aestuariivirgaceae > Aestuariivirga. Next base: position 7,618 of record CALMLK010000357.1, on the reverse strand, counting down.
GATCCTTGCGCCACGCCGAGAAGGGCATGCATGCCGAGCTTCTTCATCTGGGCGGGCGTCAGCACCTCGACCTCAAGACCCGCCTTTGCGAGAGCCTTGGCGCGCGCGGCGAACTCTACCGGGAAAAGGACGTTGGCGGGTTCGTTGACGAGGTCGCGGGCGAGATGATTGCCCTCGCGGATCGCCGCGAAGGGGGCGAAGGCCTTGCGGGCCGCCGCCGCATCCGGGCACATCACCGACAGTGCGGTGAGTGTCGGGGACTTGCCATTGGCCTTGGTCTTGTACGTGGTGAAGCCATAGCAGCGGAGCGCCGCACCCGAAGCCAGGTGCGCCGCCGCTGCCGCTGGGGTGACCGCCGTCACATCATGCAGGGGTGCCACCGTGGCGGACTTTGCCTTGATGACCTGCAAGGTGCCGGCGATTGCTCCGCCCAGGAGTTCGAGTTCCCGGGCCGCCAGCGCCTCGGGCTTGCCCAGTCCCATGAGAATCAGCCGGTCAACCCCTGCCCCCGGCGCCACCAGGTCGAGCACTTGCTCCTTCTTGCCCTCGAAGCCCCCCGCCTTCATGGCGCGGGTGACGTGGCCGTGGGCTGCCTTGTCCAGTTGCGCGGCCATGGGGCCAAGGGCAGCGCCCTCGCCCGCAAAAGCCACGAGGACGCCTGCCTTGGGCAGGGCCGGACGGTCGAAGGAAAGTTTCAGAGTTGAATTCATGGGAGATTTTCCAGGGTCAGGAGGATTCTGTCGTCACCCCGGCTTAGCGGGGCGAGCAGCGAACGGCAACCGAGCCGCCTTGCAGGGGTGGGTCGCAAAGGGTTAACCACGTTCGTGCGCTGCCCCAATCGGGCCATGACGCCGCCCCACGCCCACGTTATCCCACCACAATTCCGCGCTTCCCCACGGGGGGGAAATCCGTTAATACTTTGTAACTGTTCGTGAATGGCTGGGAACTCGGTGTTGCGCAAATCTTTGGCCCCTCAGGTTGACCTGACGGACCTCCGGGCTCTTCTGCTCCGGAGCGCGGCCAGCGCATGTGTGGTGCTTGCAACCACCGTCTTCACCTCTTCTGCGCAGGCCATCGAAGAGCTGCCCTTCATCAAACCGGTTACGCAGGAACCAGCCGCCGGCACACCCGCGAACTTCTCTGCCGCCCGCGTGACCTATGATCCCCGTACCAAGATTGCGACGGCGGAAGGCAGTGTACGGATCATTTACGGACCCTACGTCCTCAACGCCAGCAAGGTGAGCTTCAACGAGAAGACCGGGGCCTTCAAGGCAAACGGATCGGTGGAATTGCGAGAGCCGAACGGCAACGTGATGACGGCGGCCACCCTTGAGTTGCGCAACCGGTTCAAGGAAGCCTTCGCCGCCCATGTGAAGGCGCTGCTCACCAACAACGTGACCATCACCGCGCGCTATGCGCGCCGCCAGGCCGACGGCATCTCGATCTTCGAGGATGCGAGCTACACCGCCTGTTACGATTGCCACACGAAAAACGGCGAGCCGCTGTGGGAACTGCGCTCGGATGAAACGGTGCATGACAGCAAGGAACACATGCTGCATCACACGAATCCGCGCCTGCGCATTGCCGGGCACACGGTGGTGCAGGTGCCGCACTGGTCGCACCCCGACCCTTCCGTCAAGCGCAAGACAGGATTCCTTGCACCGAAATTCGTGCATGGCCATGCCTACGGCCTTGGCGTGGAGACGCCCTATTTCATCGTGACGGCGCCCAACAGCGATCTCACGCTGCGGCCGCGGCTCACCACCAAGCAAGGCCCGGTGGCGGACGTGGAATGGCGGCACCGTCTCGCTTCTGGCCAATACAACATCCGCGGCTACGGCGTGTATCAGCTGAGCCCCGGCGAGACGTCCGACAAGTCCGACTGGCGTGGCGCAGTGCGTTCGCGCGGCGAGTTTGCACTGAACGACCGCTGGTCCTGGGGCTGGGATGGCACGGCCACCAGCGACAAGGAATTCCTCGACGAATATGATTTTGACGACCGTGACATTGCGCAGAGCGATGGGCATGTGCGCGGACTCTGGGATCGCACCTACGTCAATGCGCAGGTCATGAACTTCCAGTCGCTGTCTGACGAGATCAGCCAGGACACGCTGCCGTCGCTGCCCTATGTGTCGGGCGAAACATTCTTCGGCGACCAAATTCTGGGTGGCGAGTTGAGCTTCAAGTGGAGCAGCTACGCACTCTGGCGCAATGATGCGGATACGCCCTTCACGGACGTGGACCACGGCACGCAGCAAACACGCGCAGTGGGCGAGATGCGCTGGCAGCGCCAGATGATCAGCGATGCGGGTCTGGTGATGACGCCCTTCGCGCGCGTGCGCAGCGACGTGACCTTCAACGAGAATGTGCCCGGTGCCGATGACAACGACGAGACGGTGGCGCGGGTGCTGCCTTCGGCCGGTTTCGACATGCGTTATCCGTTCATGGCAAACTATGCCTACGGCCAGAGCATCTTCTCGCCCGTGTTCCAGATCGTTGCGGCAACGGACGAAACCGACACGGCAAGCATCGGCAACGAAGATGCCATCACGCTGAACTTCGATCATACCAGCCTGTTCCTGGAAGACCGCTTCACCGGGCTTGACCGCTATGAAGGCGGCACGCGGGCCAATGCGGGCATCACCTATTCGTTCCTCGGGGCCAATGGCGGCTTCGTGCGGGCCAGCGCCGGCGAATCTTTCCATATCGCCGGTGAAAACAGCTTTGTCACGGGATCCGGCCTCGAGGGCAGCCAATCCGACCTGGTGGGCGCCCTCACCTTCCAACCCTGGGATGAACTCAACCTGAGCTATGAAATCCGGGCTGAGGAAGATCTTTCGCGCATCAACCGGCAGGAGGCGCTGGCCAGCCTCACTTTGGACGATTTTTCAGCCGACATCGCCTATGCCTTCATCAACCAGGAACCGGCCTATGGCCGTTTGCTGGATGAACAGTGGGTTCAGGCCAATGCCCGTATCGGCCTGAAGGACGGCTGGTATCTCTTCGGCGGCGCGCGCTACGACATCGAAACGTCAGATGTGGACTGGCGCACGATTGGCCTGGAGTTCGATTGCCAGTGCATGAACTTCAAGGTTGCCTACACGGGCAAGGACGATGACACGACCAATCAAACGGATCACCGCATCATGATGTCGATTGATCTCGCCACACTTGGCGGCACCAGCGTGTCGGCAGGTTTCTGAACTCCCTTCCGGACCCGCTGATGAGCCGCACTCTTCGCATGCTTCTGATGACCTTTGCCCTGTGCCTGACGGCGGCAGCCGCCGTTGCACAGGACCAGAAGGTTCTCGTCACCGTCAACGACCAGCCGATCACCAGTTTCGACGTGGATGCGCGCATCAACATGTGGAAGCTGATGGCGGGCGGCGCGAAGCTGTCTCGCAAGCAGGCGCTCAATGCCATCATCAATGACATCGCCAAGATCGAAGAGGCGAAGAAGTACAAGGCCGACGCAAGCGACAAGGATGTCGACGAGCGGCTCGACAAAGTGGCACAAGGCCTGAAGACGGACGCGGCCGGCCTCAAGGGCAAACTCAAGGCGCAAGGCGTCTCCATGAGCGTGCTGCGCCAATATCTCTCGGCCCAGATTGCCTTCGGCCGCCTGCTCAACGGCAAGTACAAGGAACGCGTGCAGGTCAGCGAAGAAGACGTGGATGCCAAGATGGCGACCATCAAGTCGGACGTGAACAGGCAATTGGCAAAGATCAAGGCTGATCCGCGCATGCAACCCGTGACCGTGATGGAAATTCTCGAAATCAGTTTCCCGGTGGACAGCCCGGACCTGTTGCAGGCGCGTGCGGCCGACGTTGCGCTCTATGCTTCACGCTTCAAGGGCTGTGGCTCGGCGCGCTCTGCCGCCTCCGGCATCTTCAACGTGAAGGTGGGCAAGAAGATCGAGGCGGATGGCCGCCGGGTGCCGCCGCAGTTGAAGAAAGAATTCGCCAAGGCCGGTCCCGGCAAGGCCATCGGCCCGTTCCGCTCGCCCAAGGGTTTGCAGCTTTGGGGCTATTGCGGGTCGCGCAAGATCACGCCGCCCATGCCCAAGGCGCAGATGCCAACCCGCGACCAGATCAAGGCCGCGCTGGTGAACGAGAAGTATGACGGCATTGAAGCCAAATACAGCGCGATGATGCGCAAGGGCCTGCTGATCGAATACCGCGATCCGTCGTATGCCGAATAAGCCGCTTGTCCTGACCCCGGGTGAGCCCGGTGGTGTTGGGCCTGAAATCGCGGCGAAAGCCTGGGCTGCGCTCCGCCACGATGCCACGCTTGCCTTCTGCCTCATTGGCGATGCGGACCTGCTGCAACAGCGCTGTGCGGCGGCCCATGTACCTGTTGCCGTCCGCAAGGTTTCGTCGCTTGCTGAGGCGCCCACCTGCTTTTCCAGCGCGCTTCCCATTCTCCACCGTCCCCTGGCGGTACAACCGGTTTGCGGTGCATTTCGCCCGGAGACGGCGCCGTGGGTGATCGCGGCCATCGATGAAGCGGTGGAGGCCTGCATGTCCGGCGCTGCGTCAGGAATGGTCACGTGCCCGATCCAGAAGGAAGCGCTGTACGCTGCCGGCTTCACGCACCAGGGCCACACGGACTACCTCGCCCATCTGGCGCAGCAACGTGGGCATGTGGTGCATGAAGTGATGATGCTGGTGGGCGGCGGACTGCGCGCCGTCCCCGTGACGGTGCACATCGCACTCAAGGATGTGCCGAAGCACCTCAGCGGCGAGGCCATCATGGCGCAGGCGCGCGTGGTACATGACGCATTAAAGACGCAGTTCGGCATCGCAGCGCCGCGCATCGCCGTCACGGGCCTCAATCCCCATGCGGGCGAGAACGGCGCCATGGGACGCGAGGAGATCGACATCATCATTCCCGCCATCGTCCGCCTGAAGCAGGACGGATTGGACGTGCGGGGACCGCTTCCCGCCGATACCGCCTTCTTCCCGCAGGAGCGGGCGCGCTATGACGCCATACTCTGCATGTATCACGACCAGGCGCTGATCCCGGTGAAGACGCTGGATTTCCACGGCGGCGTGAACGTGACGCTGGGCCTGCCCTTCATCCGCACCTCGCCGGACCACGGAACGGCGCTGGGGCTTGCGGGCACAGGCACCGCCCATGCCGAAAGCCTGATCGCTGCCCTCACGCTCGCGCGCGACATGGCGCGACATAGCCAGCAGCCATGACGACCGACGACGGCTTGCCGCCGCTCCGCGAGGTGATCGAGGCCCACGGACTCGCCGCCAAAAAATCACTCGGCCAGAATTTTCTGTTCGACCTGAACCTCACGCGCCGCATTGCGCGGACAGCGGCACCCTTCGAGGGTTTCACGATCGTCGAAATCGGACCGGGGCCTGGCGGCCTTACACGTGCGCTCCTGATGGAGGGCGCGAAGAAGGTGATCGCGGTGGAGCGGGATCAGCGTGCCCTCGCTGCGCTTGTGGAGATCGAGGCGGCCTATCCAGGGCGTCTCACGGTGATCGCGGGTGATGCGCTGGCGGTGGACTGGGCGTCCACCGTCCATGGTCCCGCCAAGATCGTCGCCAACCTGCCCTATAATATCGGGACGCCGCTGTTGACCGGGTGGTTGACGGAAGGCCCATGGCCGCCGTGGTTCTCATCCCTGACGCTGATGTTCCAGAAGGAAGTGGCTGACCGCATTGCCGCTGCACCCGGGTCTGAGCATTACGGGCGATTGACCGTGCTGTGCCAGTGGCGCTGCACGGTTCACAAGATGTTCGACGTGCACCGCAGCGCCTTCACGCCGCCGCCCAAGGTGACGTCATCCATCGTGCAACTTCTGCCCGTTGTCCCGGCCATTGCCTGCAACGTCAAGACACTCGAACGGGTGACAGCGGCGGCTTTCGGCCAGCGCCGGAAGATGCTGCGGCAAAGCCTCAAATCGGTGTTCGACGTGCCCGAAGCCGTGCTGGAGCCACTGGGCATAGCGCCGACGGCGCGGGCGGAAGAATTGACCGTGGCCGATTTTGCACGGCTTGCCCTGCAGGCATGACAGGCAGGGAGCGCCCTGCCCTTCCAAGCGCCATGGCCCGCATGAGATGGGCCATCCAAGTCTCAGAGTTTTTTCGTCAGTGCACGGACGAATTCGCTCAGTCCCAGCTGGCGGTGGCGGCGGAGGCGTTCGGCGGTCAGGATGGCCACCACCATGCGGTGACTCTCTTCCACCTCGTCGTTGACGATGATGTAGTCGTATTCGGGCCAGTGACTGATCTCGTGGCTTGCCTCAGCCATGCGCTTGGCGATGACGGCGGATGAATCCTGTGCCCGCTTGATCAGGCGCTCGCGCAATGTATCGGCCGTGGGCGGCAGGATGAACAAGCGGACGAGGTCGTCCTTCATGTTCTCGGCGAGTTGCTGTGTGCCCTGCCAGTCGATGTCGAACAGCACGTCACGTCCGGCCCTCAGCGCCTCTTCCACGGGGGCGCGGGGCGTGCCGTAGGAATTGCCGAAGACGTTGGCCCACTCCAAAAGCTCCTTCTTCTCCACCATGGCAGTGAAGCGCTCCTGCGAGATGAAGCTGTAATCCTTGCCATCCACTTCGCCGGGGCGGGGTTTGCGGGTTGTCACTGAAACCGACATGGTGATGTTGCTGTCAGCGGCCAGCAGCTTGCGGGACAGCGTGGTCTTGCCCGCACCGGAGGGCGACGACATCACGAGAAGAAGACCGCGGCGGGGAATTTGCGTCAGGGTGGCCATGCCGTCACTCAATGTTCTGAACCTGTTCGCGCATCTGGTCGATCACGGTCTTGAGGTCAAGACCAATCGCGGTGAGGCTCCTGTCGATCGCCTTGGAGCACAGCGTGTTGGCCTCGCGGTTGAATTCCTGCGCGAGGAAATCAAACTTGCGGCCCACCGGCTCGCCCGCCGCCAGCAGCACGCCCGCTGCTTCCACGTGAGAGAACAACCTGTCGAGTTCCTCCTGGATGTCGCTGCGCGTCGCCACCATCATGGCTTCCTGGTGCAGGCGCTGCTCATCGAAATTTGCACCCGTCTCCATCAGGCGCGCCACTTGGTCACGCAGGCGTCTGCGGATGGCATCGGGTGTGCGGGAGGGATTGCCACGCGCCGCCACAGCAAGTGCTGCGACCTTCTGCAATTGCTCTTTCAACACGGTGAGAAGCCGCTTGCCTTCCTCGGCACGCGCCGACTGCAAGGCGATGAGGGCGCGCTCGAAACTCTGCACCAGCGCCCTGTCGCGCGCCGCGGCTTCCTCCTCCGAAACTTCGCTGCGCACCGGTTCCAGCACGCCGCGCAGAGCCAGCAAGGACTCAGCCTGCAAGGGCGGCGCATTGATCTCGGCCCGCAGACGTCCCGCGATGGCCGTGAGCTCTGCCAGCAAGGGCTGGTTCACCGTCACCGTTTCGCGCGTGTTGCTGTTGCTCAGGTTGAGGCCAACCTGAAGGTTGCCCCGCTTCATGACTTTCTGGATGCGCTGGCGCACTTCGGCATCCAGGTGTTCGAGGCCCGGTGGCAGGCGCAGGCGCACGTCCAGCGCCTTGCCGTTCACGCTCTTCAATTCCCACTGCCACGACCAATCGCCAAGGCTGCCGGAGTCGCGGGCAAAGCCGGTCATGGAGGT
>CALMLK010000356.1 GCA_937868035.1 uncultured Alphaproteobacteria bacterium | reverse complement strand
CACCCCGCACCGGCTGGTTCGTGGCGGCGGCGGTGTTGATGCAGATGGTGCTCGGGATCATGACGGTGGTGCATGGCGTGCCGCTCAGCGTGGCGCTGATGCATCAGGGCGGGGCGCTGATCGTGCTCGCCCTCGCCCTGTGGCATCTTCACATGCGTCTGCTGCGGCCCGCGGGCCTTGCGGCCTACGCCATGGCCTGATCGAGATCGCCGATGATGTCGGCCACGTCCTCGATACCGATCGAGAGGCGGACGACATCCGGGCCTGCGCCCGCCTTCACCAACTGGTCCTTGGAAAGCTGGCTATGTGTGGTGGAGGCAGGATGGATGATCAGCGAGCGCGTGTCGCCGAGGTTGGCGAGATGCGACAACATCTTCACCGATGACACCAGCTTGATGCCGGCGTCGTAGCCGCCCTTGAGGCCAAAGGTGAAGACCGCGCCCGCACCGCGCGGGGCATATTTCTTCTGCAGCGCGTGATGCTTGTCGGATGGCAGGCCGGCATAGTTGACCCATGACACCTTGGGGTGCTTTGCCAGCCATTCCGCCACCTTCAGCGCATTGTCGCAGTGCCGCTGCATGCGCAGCGACAGGGTTTCCATGCCGGTGAGGATGAGGAACGCGTTGAGCGGCGCAATGGCCGGACCAAGGTCGCGCAGGCCCAGGACGCGACAGGCAATTGCGAAGGCAATGTTGCCGAAGGTCTCGTGCAGCTTCATGCCGTGGTAGCTGTCGTTCGGTTCCGAGAGGAGCGGATACTTGCCGCTCTTGGACCAATCGAAATTGCCGCCATCGACGACGACGCCACCCATGGAATTCCCGTGGCCGCCCATGAACTTGGTGAGCGAGTGAATGACGATGTTGGCACCGTGCGCAAACGGCGTGCACAGGTAAGGCGTGGCCAGTGTGTTGTCCACGATCAGAGGCACACCTGCGTTCTGGGCGATTTTTGCGATGGCGGCAATGTCGGTGATGCGGCCGCCGGGATTGCAGATCGACTCCACGAAGATCGCCTTGGTCTTGGGGGAGATCGACTTTTCAAAACTCGCCGGGTCTTCGCCGTCAGCCCAGACGACATGCCAGCCGAAGGATTTGAAGGAATGGTTGAACTGGTTGATCGAGCCGCCGTAGAGCTGGCGCGCCGCCACGAATTCATCGCCCGGCTGCATGATGGTGTGGAAGGCCAGCAACTGCGCGGCATGGCCGGACGCCACAGCGAGGGCAGCCGTGCCGCCTTCCAGCGCCGCCACCTTGGACTCCAGAACCGCCTGGGTCGGGTTCATGATGCGAGTGTAGATGTTGCCGAAGGCGCGCAGGGCAAAGAGGTCGGCCGCGTGCTGCACGTCGTTGAAGACGTAAGCCGTGGTCTGATAGATCGGTGTTACCCGCGCGCCGGTGGCGGGGTCGGGGGCGCCGCCGGCGTGAATGGCAAGTGTGTCAAATCCGGGTGTCTTGTCGGCCATGTGATCCTCCATCATGTGCCGCAAAACTAGAACGCCTGCGCCGATTGCGCAATTGTGTTCAGCGGAACATCATGCGCCGCATCAGGCCGTCCTTGTCGATGAACTGGTGCTTGAGGGCGGCCAGCACATGAAGCGCAATAAGGATTTCGGCGAGGGTGCCCGTCAGTTCATGCAACTCGCCCGTCCATTCCCCCAGGTTTGGCCAGACATCCAGCGGGAAGAGTTTGAAGAAGGAGATGGCCTCGGGGTACAGGCGTTCGGCGCCATAGGGGGCGAGGGCCATCCAGCCGAAGAGCGGAATGAGAAGCGTGAGCAGATAGAGCATGCCGTGCAGTGCCGCGGTGGCCTTCACCTGCCAGCCCGGCATGGACGGCAGCGGCGGCGCAGGGTGGCTGATCCGCCAGGCGATGCGCACGAGGCTCAGGATGAGAACGAGAACGCCCAGCGACGCGTGGGCCGTGGGCTGCCAGCCCGCGAGAGATTCGCCGCGATGCACCTTGATGAAATCCTCGCCCGGAAAGAGCAGGAACAGGACCAGCAGCGCGATGATCCAGTGAAGCGCAATGGCCACGTTGGTGTATTTGGCGGAAGGCAGGGCAGGTGCTGTCGTCATGGTCGTCTCGATTGTTGCGGCGGCGCGGCGCCAGTTCCCGGTGATGCGCTACGTCTTCTTTACACCGAGTCCCAGGCTTTGCATGCGTCCGCTCTCGTGCAATTGCTGGCGGCGCGACGAAATGAAGCCGGGATCGCCGCCGACCCAACCCCATTCGCCCGAGAGCTTGCCATATTCCATCTTGGGGCAGCGGTTCATGACGACTTTCAGCCCGGCGGCCTCGGCCTTGGCGGCCGCGGCATCATTGCGCACCTGCAACTGCATCCAGATCACCTTCGGTTTCTCGGGCAGGGCCAGTGCCTCATCCACGATGGCGGCGGCCGCATCGGCATTGCGGAAGATGTCGACCATGTCGATGGGGCCGGGAATGTCGGCAAGCGTTGCGTAGACCTTGCGGCCCAGCAAGTCCTGGCCCGCAAGGCCCGGGTTCACGGGATGGACGGTGTAGCCTTTGTCGATCAGATACTTGGTGACGAGATAGGAGGGGCGCACCGTGTTGGCGGATGCGCCAACCAAGGCAATCGTCTTCACCTCCTGGAGGATGGACCGGATGTAGTCGGGGCTGTAGCTGTCGCGGTTCATTGGGGTGTTGCCGGCAGAATGACGTGACCGTTGCTGTCAATGGTGATGAAGGGATTGTGCGCCACTTCCCAGAGATGGCCATCGGGATCAGCGAAGTATCCTGAATAACCGCCCCAGAAGACCTTGTGCGGCTGCTTCACTGCAAGCGCGCCGCAGGCCAGCGCGTGTGCAAAGATGGCGTCGGCCTCGCTGTCGCTTGTGGCATTCCAGGCCAGGCTCACGCCCCGGAAGGCGGGCGGCGGGGTTGGTGCAAGCCCGGCATCGGCGGCGAGGTTGTCGTGGCCGAAGAGAGCGAGAACGGTGCCATTGATATCGAAAAAGGCGACGGAGTCGTTCCCCATGGCGTGGGGTGTGAGGCCGAGACTTTCATAGAACGACCGGGACACCGCGAGGTCGCGCACACCGAGGGTCACAAAGTTGAGGCGCGGCGGATGAGGCTCGGTCACAGCGGCGGCCAGTGCGGCTTGCGCTTGCTGATGAAGGCATCCAGGCCTTCGCAGGCGGCGCCGTCGAGCATGTTGCGAGTCATTACCGTGGCCGTGAAGGCGTAGGCATCCTCCAGCGGCATGGCGCGTTGTTCGTGGAAGGCGCGCTTGCCATAGGTGATGGCGGATTGGGATTTTCCGGCGATGCGCTGTGCCAGTGCCGAGACGTGCGCTGTCAATTCGTTCTGCGGGACGATGGCATTCAGCAGTCCGACGCGCGCGGCGAAATCGGCGTTCATCACGTCACCGGTCAGAAGCATTTCCATGGCATGTTTGGCGGGCACATTGCGCGACAGCGCCACCATGGGCGTGGAGCAGAACAGCCCGATGTTCACACCGGGCGTACAGAATCTGGCGCGCGGAGAACCGTAGGCGAGGTCGCAGGTGGCGACGAGCTGGCAACCGGCGGCACTGGCGAGGCCATCCACCTCGGCGATCACGGCGCAGCGGTGGCGGGCGATGCTTGTCATCAGCCGGGCGCATGTGGCGAAGAGGGCAGCGAAATAGGCTTCGCCCTTGTCGGCATCGGCGCGGTGGGCCGTGAGTTGTTTCAGATTGTGACCTGCAGAGTAGACGTCGCCCGCCGCTGCAATGATGATGGCACCGACGGCGTGGTCTCCCTCCGCGTCGTCCAGCGCGGACTGAAGTTCGGCCATCATCACTTCCGAGAGGGAGTTGCGCGTCGGCGTGTCGTTCAGCGTGAGGCGAAGTACTTCGCCTTCCCGCGCCATGCGCAGGTGCGTGGTCATTCCTCTTCGGTCTCGAGCATCTTGAGTTTTTCGGCGTAGACCGGATCCTTCATCATCTCGTCCACGACCTTGCGGTTGTTGTCCGAGGGGATCATGGCGCTCAGGGCCTGAACCATGCGGTCGCGCATGTCCTGTGCCATTTCCGTGTCGTTCTTCACTTCTTCGATCTGCTGCTTGAGATCGGCCGTCTGGTCGTCGAGGAGGTTGGTGTAGGCGAAGCCGACGGTGGTGATGGTGGTGTTCCACTCATTCGCCGTGCCGAAGCCGAAGCTCTTGATGTCAGCCTCGAAGGCCTTGCCCTGGGCGTCCTGGTCCACGAAGTCCTGGAGGTTCTCATAGTTCTCCAACGGCGCGTCCTTGTACTTGTCGTGGACAGGCACATAAGCATCCATGGCCTTGCGAGCGGTATCGGGCGTCAGTTCCACCACCTCGACCGTCGGGATTTCGCCAACGCTGAACCCTTCCTGGCCTTCTGGCGAGAGATCAGGAAGCACATCATCCGGTGTCGGTTCCTGCTGGGCGGCACCAGGTGCCGGTGCTTCCGGAGGGGTCGCAGGCTGAGCCGCGGGGGCTGCCGTGGCAGGAGGAGTGGCGGCGGGCGGTGCCGTGGCCGGTGCAGCGGGCGGTGTCGTGGTAGCGGGCGGCGATGCCGGAGCAGGTACAACCGGCGCGGGCGTGGCGGCGGGGGTCTGCTGCGCCACCGATTCGTCCGGTGACACGAATTCATCCCAATAGCTGGGGGGCAGGGGCACGAGGTCTGTGGAAGCCGGAATACGGGCAAAAGCCGCCGGGATCATGCCCCACGCGACGAGCAACGCCACACCTGTCAGACCGGCCTTGCAGCCCACGGAACGCATGAGCCCATCTCCCATTCGGCGGGGAGGATAGGCGACAACGCGGCGGGGTGCCAGTGGCATTGACAGTGTTTTCGGTGAAAATGTAAACCGCTCAGGTAACATGTTACCACACAGAAAAAAGGCCTGTTTACGCCGCTTTCCGTTGACATGGCGGGGGCCCTCGACTATCAGCCGCGGCGAACAGGCGCCATTGTCATAGATGGCGTCTCTCGTTTTCCGGCCACTTTGAAAGTTCCAGAGATGAAAACCTATACCGCAAAGGCTGCGGACATCCAGAAGCAGTGGGTGCTGATCGACGCGGAGGGCCTCGTTGTCGGCCGTCTCGCCACCGTCATCGCCAACCGCCTCCGCGGCAAGCACAAGACCACCTTCACGCCTTCCATGGATTGCGGTGACAACATCATCGTCATCAACTGCGAGAAGGTTCTGCTCACGGGCAAGAAGCGCGACCAGAAGAAGTACTACTGGCACACGGGCTTCCCGGGCGGCATCAAGGAACGGGTCGCCAAGGACTATCTCGATGGCAAGCATCCGGACCGTGTGCTCGAAGCCGCTGTCCGCCGCATGCTGCCGGGTGCTTCGCTGAAGCGCCAGCAGCTCACAAATCTCCGCATCTACAAGGGCGCCGCCCATCCGCACGAGGCACAGAACCCTGTGAAGCTCGACGTGAAGGCCATGAACGCCAAGAATTCTGCAAGGGGCTAATTGACCATGGCTGAAGCAACAACACTCGCCAACCTGGGCCAGGCCATGGGCCTCGGCTCCGCGCCGGCCGCGGCTCCGGTCACGCCGGCCAAGCCCAAGCTCGACAAGCAGGGCCGCGCCTATGCCACCGGCCGCCGCAAGGACGCCACCTCGCGCGTCTGGGTGAAGCGCGGCAAGGGCAAGATCACCGTCAACGGCAAGACGATCGAACAGTATTTCGCCCGCCCGGTTCTGCGCATGATCGTGCAGCAGCCGCTGGTCACGTCGAACCGCCTGAGCGAACTGGACATCGACTGCACCGTCGTGGGTGGCGGTCTTTCCGGTCAGGCCGGTGCGGTGCGCCATGGCCTTGCCCGTGCGCTCACCAATTTCGAGCCGGAACTGCGCTCGGCTCTCAAGAAGGGCGGCTTCCTCACGCGCGACAGCCGCTCGGTGGAACGCAAGAAGTATGGCCGGGCCAAGGCCCGTCGCCGCTTCCAGTTCTCGAAGCGCTAATCCGCTTCCCATACCTGTTGCGAAAGGCCGCCTTCCAGGGCGGCCTTTTTGCATTTGGCACATCTGTACAACCAGAAGAAGAGTGATAGCGGAATTTTAACCACGTCCGCTTACGCTACCGCTTTCTGGGTTTGTGTGATGTCCGTGTGGTTTTTGAAACGACTGTTGGCGATCTGGGTGGCGTTGTTTGCTGCTGCCGGTGGCGCATGGGCCAGCGACACGTTCCCTGGTACAATCTTAAGTGGTTCGTCGGGAAGTATTGCCGGAACCACCGTCGGCATGACGGGTGAAACGGGTGAGCCCAACTTCATCGGTGGTGCAACCACGTCCGATTGGTATTCGTGGACGGCGACTGCCTCCGGGCTTTTCACCATCGGCACCTGCAACATTACCTCTGAAACGGTGACGAACACCGATACGACCCTGGCTGCCTATACGGGTTCTGCCGTGAATGCCCTGACAGCGGTTGGAACCAACGACGACACGACAGGTTGCAACAGCACCGTGAATGCCAACTACGGCAGCTTCCTCTCCTTCAATGCGATTTCCGGCACCACCTATCGTTTCCAGGTCGACACCTATTCGAGCGGTGCGACAGGCACGTTCACCCTGCGCTGGGGCCTTTCGGCACTTTCCGTTGCCGTGACGGATGCCACATCGACCGAGGGTGGCGACACGGCGGCCTTCACCGTTCGCCCGGTCAGCCCGCCAGCCGGCAGCTCGGCTGTCACTGTCACGATCGGTGCGAGTTCGCCCGCTTCCCAGTGCACCTTTGCGCCGACGACTCTGACGTTCACGGCAGCCAGTTTCACCACGCCGCAGACCGTGACGGTGACGGCGGTCAACGATGCCTCCGCCGAAGGCACGCATTCCTGCGCACCTGCCACCATCACGGCAGCAGGCACGGGCTATGCCGGCATCAGCGCAACCCCGCCCACCATCACCATCTTCGACAACGACAACCCCAACTTCACCATTTCGAAAGCGGTGAGCGCGGGTTCGATCAGCGCGCCCGGCACCCTGACCTACACGATCACGGTGGACAACAACGGCACGGCGGTACTCACCAGCCCTGTGATTACGGATACCCTGAAGCTCGGGGTCACCACGCTGACGCCGACATCGGGGCCCACACTTACATCCGGCGACACGAACAGTGACGGCATCGTGCAGGATACGGAGACGTGGCTCTATACCGTGACCTACAACGTCACGCAGGCGAACATCGACACAGGCGGCTCATTCACCAACGTGTC
>CALMLK010000355.1 GCA_937868035.1 uncultured Alphaproteobacteria bacterium | reverse complement strand
CCCAGTGCGGCAGCAGCGGCTTCTGTTGCAGGGCAAGCGTGTTGGTCTGCACCCAATGGGCGGGGCCTTTCGTCAGGGTCCACTCCTCCGGGAAGCCGAGGTTTTCCACCACCGCGCCGCCATCACCCATGGACCAGGCGTGAATGTGTTCAGCGACCTGCTTGCCGTAGGCGGCACTTTCTTCCCAGACGCTGTTGTCGAGGCCTTGCGCGGCTTCCGTGTGCAGCTTCTTTTCCAGCGCCTTCATGGCCCGCAGACCGGAAGGACCGGTGTTGCCAAAATAGGTCTGCGCGGCATAGGCCATGGCCGCATGCACGATCACCGCATTGTCGTAGGTTCCACCCGTCTTGCGTTGCGGCACATCCGCCAGCTTGCGCGCCTGCCCCGCCAGTGATTGCAGCACTGATGAGCCGCTGGCCACGGCTTCAAATGTGGTGATGCCGAGATAGGCGAAGGCGCGTGCGGCCACGGGCGGCGAATATGTGGGGGTCTGGCGCACCAGTTCCAGGATCAGCGAATACCACGAACGCAGGACGTGAGCCGGTTCGGCGGCGCGGGCGGGCGCAACTGACATGGCAGCAGCCGAGGCGGCAAGACCCGCACCAAAGGCGCGGCGAGACAGGCGCATGGACGTTCTCCCTGAGGTGTGGCCGATTTAATTCAGCTCTCGAATAATGACGTTTAAGCATGACATTGCCACGCGGTGCAAGCCGCGCGGCAACCACTGTTTCCTCGCGCGGAGGTCGTGGCTTGGATAGAGAAGCGTGCACAGAAATCCCGATTCGCCCTTGTCCGATCCTCATCACATTCTCCGCAGCGTTTTTGGCTACGACAGTTTCCGCCCCGGTCAGGAAGAGATCGTGGCGCAGCTTGCGTCGGGCAATCATGCGCTGGCGGTGATGCCGACGGGGGCGGGGAAATCCCTGTGCTACCAGGTGCCGGCCTTGGTGCGGAGCGGACTTGCCATCGTGGTCTCGCCGCTTGTGGCGCTGATGCAGGACCAGGTCGCGGCCCTCAAACTTGCCGGTGTCGCCGCCGAGACAATCAACTCCTCCGCAGGCCGCGACGACAACGTGGCGGTGTGGAAGCGGGTGGCGGCGGGCGAGGTGCGGCTTCTCTATCTCTCGCCCGAGCGATTGATGACAGAGCGCATGATCGCGGCGCTGCGCCGGTTGGAGATCGGCCTCATCGCCGTCGATGAGGTGCATTGCATGTCGCAGTGGGGTGCTTCCTTCCGCCCGGAATACGATGCGCTGAAAACCTTGCGCGAGGCATTTCCGGGCGTCCCCATCGGTGCCTTCACCGCCACGGCGGATGAAGTGACGCGGCGTGACATCGTGGCGAAGCTGTTCGGCGGCAGCGTGAAGGAGTTCGTGTCCGGCTTCGACCGTCCCAACAGCCGCCTCACGGTCCGCCCCAAGAACAACACGCGGCAGCAACTGCTCTCCTTCCTCGAAGACCGCCGCGGCGAGAGCGGCATTGTCTATGCCCTGTCGCGCCGCAGCGCGGAGGAATGGGCGCAGCTTCTTGCCGCCAGCGGGCACCGGGCCGTGGCCTATCATGCCGGGCTTTCGGCGGACGAACGCGCCAACGCGCAGAACCTGTTCATGACCGAGAAAGGCATCATCGTGTGTGCCACGATTGCCTTCGGCATGGGCATCGACAAGCCGGATGTGCGCTTCGTCTTCCACGCCGACCTGCCGCAGAATCTCGATTCCTACTATCAGGAAATCGGGCGCGCGGGCCGCGACGGTGCGCCGGCGGATGCGCACATGGTCTTCGGGCTGCAAGACATCCAGATGCGGCGGCGCTTCATTGATGATGAAGGGGCCGGTGCCGAGCGGGCGCGGCGCGAACACAAAAGGCTCGATGCACTGGTCGCCTATTGCGAAGCGCCGGATTGCCGCCGGCAGTCGCTGCTCGGCTACTTCGGGGAATATTCAGAGCCCTGCGGAAACTGCGACGTCTGTCTCGACCCCGTGGAGCGTGTGGATGGGACGGTGGAAGCGCGGCTTGTGTGTTCTGCCATGCAGGCGAGCGGTGAACGCTATGGTGCCGCGCACATCGCCGATATCCTGCTCGGCAAGCAGAGCGACAAGGTGATGAATGCCGGGCATTCGGTGCTTCCCATGTTCGGGGCCGGAAAGGCCCACAGCCGCAGCCATTGGCAATCCTTCATCCGGCAACTTGTGGGTGGCGGCATGCTGACGTTGGATGTGGCGGGCTTCGGCGGGTTGTCGCTGTCGGCCAAGGGGCGGCGCCTGCTCGATGGCGAATTGCCGTTCCAGTATCGCCCCGACATGGTGCGCCAGACCCGCAAGGACAAGCGGGTGGATTCCGGTTCCGCTGGCGCGCCACGCGACTCGCAGGCGGATGAATTGCTGGCGCGGCTCAAGGCGCTTCGCCTCAAGCTCGCCAAGCAGCGCGGTGTTGCCGCCTACATCATCTTCTCCGACCGCAGCCTGATCGACATGGCGCAAAAGAAACCCCTGACGAAATGGGATTTCGCCGAGGTGAATGGCGTGGGCGCCAGCAAGCTGGAACAGCTGGGCGAGATCTTCCTGCAGGAGATCCGCGACTTCGCCGCCGAAACGGCGAAAGCCCGCTAGATCATCGCCATGCCGCCGTTGACGTGCAGCGTCTGGCCCGTGACGTAGCCCGCCTCTTCCGAGGCGAGATAGAGGACAGCGGCGGCAATATCATCCGACGAGCCCATGCGGCCCGCCGGGATGCGGCCCAGGATCGCTTCCTTCTGCTTGTCGTTCAGCGCTTCCGTCATGGCGGTGGCGATGAAGCCGGGCGCGACGCAGTTCACGGTGACGTTGCGGCTGGCCAGTTCCTGCGCCAGCGACTTCGACAATCCGATGAGGCCCGCCTTGCTGGCAACGTAGTTCGCCTGCCCGGGATTGCCGGTGACGCCCACCACGGAGGTCACCGAAACGATGCGGCCCCAGCGCTTCTTCATCATCAGCTTCATGGCGGCACGGGCAAGGCGGAACGAGGACGTGAGGTTCACGTCCAGCACCGCCTGCCAGTCGTCATCCTTCATGCGCATGGCAAGGCCATCGCGGGTGATGCCGGCATTGTTGACGAGAATATCGAGACCACCCATTGCCGCCTCGGCAGATGGCACGAGCTTTTCCACATCTTCCGCACTGGAGAGATTGCACGGCACCACATGCACGCGCTCTCCGCCCAGCGCGGCCTTCAATTCTTCCAGCACATTGGCGCGCGTGCCGGAGATGGCGATGGTGGCGCCTGCCGCGTGCAGCGCCTTGGCCACGGCCGCACCAATCCCGCCCGATGCGCCGGTGATGAGGGCTGTCTTGCCTGCGAGAGAAAACATCTTGGTTCAACCTTTCAAGAGGGGAAGAGCAGTGTTGAAATCATCCGCCATGCCGATGGCGATGGCCTGGGCGGCGGGGGCATTCTTCTTCGCAAGCCCGGTGAGCACCTTGCCCGCGCCCAGTTCCACGAAGAGCGTGACACCCTGCGCGGCCATGTGGGCCACGCATTCGCGCCAGCGCACCGTGCCGGTGACCTGTGCCACAAGCGAGTCGCGGATGGCTGCGGGATCGGTGAGCGGACCCGCCTTCACGTTGGCAATGACCGGCACGACGGGCGCGTTCATCTTCACCTTCGAAAGTGCTTCCGCCATGGCATCGGCAGCGGGTTGCATCAGGGCGCAATGGAAAGGTGCGGAGACGGGCAGCATCACGGCGCGCTTGGCACCTTTCGCCTTGGCGATTTCGGCAGCGCGTTCCACGGCTGCCTTGTGGCCGGAGATCACCACCTGCCCATCGCTGTTGTCGTTGGCGGCCTGGCAAACCTCACCCTGTGCGCCTTCCACTGCTGCTGCGGCGGCGGTGGCGAAATCGAGTCCGAGGAGAGCCGCCATCGCTCCCGTACCGACGGGCGTTGCGGCCTGCATGGCCTTGCCGCGGGTTTTGAGGAGGCGCGCTGTGTCGGCGATCGAAAATGTGCCGGCCGCGGCGAGGGCCGAATATTCGCCAAGCGAGTGACCAGCAACGCAAGCCGCGGTGTTTGCCACCGTGATGCCCTGCTCCGCCTCCAGCACGCGCACCACGGCCATGCTCACGGCCATCAGGGCAGGCTGGGCGTTTTCCGTGAGGGTCAGCTCGGCTTCCGGGCCGCCCCACATGAGGTGCGAGAGATTCTGCGACAGCGCCTCATCCACCTCGGCGAAGACCGCGCGGGCAGCGGCAAAATTGTCGGCCAGCGCCTTGCCCATGCCAACGGCCTGGCTGCCCTGCCCTGGAAATACGAATGCAATGGTCATCTGATCCCCTGATTCAACAGCGTTTGCTCCTCGAAACACGCCCGGTGCACGGTGTCAACAGCAGGACGGGCGTGCCGTCCCGGGGCAATCCGGTAAACACCTGTTAACCAAGTTTGCCCAGAACACGAAAGTGGGGGAAACGGGCCGACATGTTGAAACTGCGCATCGCAGGCCTCGCGGGCATTGTGGGACTGACGGCCCTGATTGCCGTCGGCATTCACCTGCAATGGCAGTCGGCCCGCAGCCTGGCGCAAGAAGGCTTTGTGCGCGATGCCCGGTCGGAAACCCGCACGGCATCGGTCGTGCTGGAGCGGCCATTCCGCTCCATCTATGAGAACCTGAGAACGCTGTCATCGCTGCCCGGCGTGCGGGCGCTCAATCGCCATGGCGAGAACCTCACGCCCGAGGCCCGCGTGACCATCCAGCAGATGTACAACACCCTCGCGGCCAGCGTGTCTGTGTCCGAAGTTTATTTCACTCCCATCGATTTCGTCGCGGGACGTTTTGATCCCGTCACGGGCCGAAACGAAGAGCCCATCATCATGTTCGATGAGCTCATCCTCAATGCCGGCCTGAACATGTCGTCCGCCGAACGCTTCAACGCACCGGAGAAGGTGAAGTCGGCGGAAAGCACCGGGCCGGAAGAAATCGAGAAGTTCGAATACGCGCAGCTGATGGATCATGCCGCGTGGTTCAAGGCGCACCGGCCCACGCTAGGCAGCGGAGACACGCTTGATGTTCCCTTCATCGCGGGGCCGGAGGTCGTCACCTGCGACAACACGCTGTTCATTTCCTCGCGCGAAGATGTCGACCGTTCCGGCGTCATCTTTTCCGTCCCCTTCTACGGCATTGATGGAAGGATCCGCGGTCTTGTCTCGGCCATTATCCTGACACGCTCCATCCAGGGGCTGATCCATGACAGCAAGTATGCCCTGGTGAACCCCGGCAACGGCTATGTGGTGACGGCAGAGGCGAGCACAATTCCGCAACAATCCCTGCAACACGTGGCGGAAGGAAAGCCGGACCCCACGCTGATCTATTCCGAGGCGCTCACCTTCGGAGTGAAGGATGCGCGCAGTCCGTGGATGCTGTGGGCAGGCGTTCCCAACAGCAGTTTCAAATCCAGCAAGGATGTGGAGCTGGCAGACAAGACGCGTCGCACCAACTACCTCCTCCTCGGCCTTCTCTCCGCTGCGGCGGTGGCGGGCCTGCTCCTGTCCGACCGCCTGATCCGCCAGAGCCGCGCCCTTGCAGACGCGGCCCGCATCCGGGAAAGCGAAGCACAGGAAACGGCCAGCCACCTGCAGGGATTGAACGACGATATCTCGCGCCTCAACATGGAGCTCTCCGACAAGATCAGGCAACTGGGCA
The DNA here is from genome assembly GCA_937868035.1 of uncultured Alphaproteobacteria bacterium. Lineage (GTDB taxonomy): Bacteria > Pseudomonadota > Alphaproteobacteria > Rhizobiales > Aestuariivirgaceae > Aestuariivirga. The sequence continues at coordinate 4,219 of CALMLK010000355.1, read as the reverse complement.
CGGCGCAGACGGAGATCATCAACAAGGGCCGGATGGCGCAGCTGGGTCAGGTCGTCGCCATGGTCGCGCATGAAATCCGCAATCCGCTGGGTGGCGTCCGCACCTCAACCTTTCTTCTCCGCCGCAAGCTGCAGCCGCAACAGTTCGAGTTCGACACGATCCTCGACCGCATCGACGCCGGCATCAGGCGTTGCGACAGCATCATCACGCAGCTTCTCGATTTCTCCCGTACCAGCAAGCCCGTGGTGGAACTGATCGACCTTGATGACTGGCTGGCCAACGCCATGAACGAGGAAGCGTCAGCACTGCCCGATACCGTCACCATCACCTGCAATCTGGGGCTGGGCGGGCAGAAGGTCGCGTATGATCCTGACCGCCTGCGCCGTGCCATTGCAAATCTGGTCTCCAATGCCTGCGAGGCAATGATGGATTCCAACAGGGTGCTGGTGAAGTTTGCCGGCAGCGTGCCTCACATCACGCTCACGACGCGGCTCTCTGCGCGTGGTGCGGAGGTCGATGTGGAGGACAACGGCCCGGGCATTCCGTCCGACGTGATGACGCACATTCGCGAGCCGCTGTTCACGACGAAATCCTTCGGCACGGGCCTCGGCGTTCCCGCGGTTGAAAAGATCGCGGAACTGCATGGCGGCGGGTTGGAGATTGTGTCCCAGCCCGGCCGCGGATCGCGCTTTACGCTGTGGTTACCGCTGACCCAGAAGGCAGGTCCGGACGCCTCCGCCGCTTAAGCCTTGCCGCCGCTGTTCTTCACCATCATGTCGATGAGGCGCGGCACGAAGCGTTCGCCATAGCCCAGCGTGTCCGCCAGCACGAAGGTCTGGTGGATGGCTTCGGCGATGGGCGAGGCGACCGGCATGTTCTCCGTCATATTGGTATAGTAGCGCAGGTCCTTGCGGGCGTTGCGGATGGCGAACTTCGCGTGGCTGTCGTCGTCGCTGAGCGGCACATTGATAAGGCGTCCGAACATCACCGAAGCAGCGCCTCCTCCCATGACGATGTCGCGCAGCGATGTCATGTCAACGCCCGCCTTGGCCGCGACACTGATGGCCTCCGCGGCAATGGCGGCATGGCCGAGCGACAGGAAGTTGTTGATGAGCTTCACCTGATGCGCCGTTCCCACCTCGCCCGTGTGGATGATGAGATCAGAAAAGGTTTCGAGAACGGGCCGGATCTTCTCCAGCACGGCCTTGTCGCCGCCCACCATCAGACCCAGTTTTCCGGCCTCGGCTTCGCGGGGCGTGCGGGTCATGGGCGTGTCGATGAAGGTCATGCCCTTGGCGGCACAATCGGCGGCGATCTTCTTGGTCGATTCCGGAATGGCCGTGGAGCAATCGGCAATGATCAGCCCCTTCTTGCCGGAGGCGAGAATGCCGTTCGGGCCATAGACCGTATCCTCCACCTGCGGCGTGTCCGTCACCACGGTGATGACGAGGTCGCTGGCCGCGGCGATTTCGGCGGGAGTCTTGAGTTCCCTGGCGCCGCGCTTCATGAGGTCCTCCACCGGCGCCCGGTTGCGGCGCGCCATGGTGACGAGCGCGAAGCCCTTTTCCACGATGTTCTTGCCAATGCCATGGCCCATGAGGCCTGCGCCGATCAGTCCGACGGTCTTGATGGTCATGTCCATTTCCTTTCGATGAAAGACTTGAAGGAGTCCGGTTCGAGTATGAAGAGTTCGTCTTCACGGTGTTTGCCGAAGCCGACGCGGATGTAGAAGCGCTGTCCGCCGGTGTTCGTTTCATCCACTTCGAGCTTGATGAAGTCCGCGCCCGCCGCGGCCGCTTCGCGGCCTGCGGACTGGAGGAGACGCTCTCCCACCTTTTTGCCGCGGGCGTGTTCCATGACGAAGAGGTCGACGACATACATGCCCTTGCAGCCCCGCCAGGTGGAGAAGGTGAAGAGCCACAGGCAGGCGCCCAGCAGCAGGCCGGAGTCTTCCGCCACCGTGACATGCACAAGGCCCTTCGCCTTGCGCAACGCGTCACCCGTGAGCTTCGGCGCGACGGGCAGGCCCAGGTCCTTCGGCAATTGCCGGACCATGGCCGCCACGGCATCCTCCTGCCCGTCACGCATGGGACGGAAGCCGACGCTCATGCGCCAAGACCCTTGAGCAGGGATGCCAGGTTGTCGCCCAGACTCTCGGATGGATAGCCACCCTCCTGCACCACCAGCGTGGGCAGGCGCATCTCGGCGATGCGTGCGCCGATCTGCGCGAAGTCCTCGGTGCGGATGGAGAAGGCCTTGAAGGGATCGTCAATGGCGATGTCGAGACCTGAGGCCAACACGAGGCGGGTCGGCGCGAAATCGGCGATGCGCTGCAAGGCCTGCTCCAGTGCCGCGAGATAGACGGTGATGTCCGCGCCACGTTCCAGCGGCAGGTTGAGGTTGAAGCCCTCGCCCGCGCCCCGGCCCTGCTCGCCCGCATAACCCCAGAAGAACGGGTAGAAACGCCGGGGGTGGCAATGGATCGAGACGGTGAGCACATCGGCGCGGTCATAGAAGATCGCTTCCGTGCCGTTGCCGTGGTGCACGTCGATGTCGAGGATGGCGGTGCGGTGCCCGGCCCGCGTCAGCACTTCCGCCGCCAGCGCGGAATTGTTGAAGAAGCAGAAGCCTCCCGCGAGGTCCGATGCCGCGTGGTGCCCCGGCGGGCGGCACAGCGCATAGACAAGGCGCTCGCCCGTGCCGATGCGGCGTGCACCTTCCACGGCGCAGGCCGCACTGGCCTTGGCCGCCGCCAGCGTGTGCTCCGTCACGGGGCATGCGCCATCGCCCAGGTGATAGCCCGCCTGCCCCACCACCGCTTCCGGATAGCCGATGGGCGGCAGGGTGTTGCGCTGGATCGCATAGACATTCGGCAATGGAATATCGCTCGACTCCGGCACGTGGCCCCAGCGCTCGCGCAGTGTTTCGAGGAAGGTGAGGTAGCGCTGGTCGTGCACCAGGGCGAGGATGTCGTTGCCGATGGGAGGTGGCACCTCCACCTGGCTTCCGACAAAGCGCACGCCCCGCATGAGCATGTCGATGCGGATCGGCTTTTCAGGAATGGGTTGCGGGCGTCCCGCCACAAGGAAGGTTTCGGGTGCGTGGCTGCGTTGAATGTCGTCGTAAAGTGTGATCATGGATTTTCTGCTTTTGCCATGCCAGTCTAGCAGCAGATTCACGCGAAGGAACAGCCTGCCATCATGAATTCACCGCCCAATCTTCCGCCCAGCCTCCTGCCCACGGGCCAATTGCCGAAAGTCGTTTGGGCCAAGGGCTGTTATCTGCATGATGTGGATGGCAAGGTTTACATCGACGGGTCCGGCGGACCGGCGGTCTATTGCATCGGGCACGCCAACGCGGAGGTGAACGAGGCCATCCGCTTGCAGTTGGACCGCATTGCCCACGGCTACCGCTACAACTTCACCACCGATGCGCTGGATGAGTTGACGGAAATCATCCGCCAGCGCTGCGGCGGCACGCTCAACCACATGGTCTTTGTCACGGGCGGATCGGAGGCGGTCGAGAGCGCGCTGAAGATTGCTTTGCAGTATCAAACAGCGATCGGTCAGAAATCGCGCCGCAAGTTCATCGCGCGGGAACGCAGCTGGCACGGCAACACGCTGGGTGCGCTCGGCGTCTCCGGGTTCAAGGAACGTCGCACCGTGTTCGAAGGCGGGTTCATTGATGCCGTGCGGATTTCGCCCGCCAATGTCTATCGCCCCATCGCGGGCGCAACGGCCGAAAACGCCGGCGAGGCATGTGCGCGCGAGTTGGAAGAGGCGATCCTGCGCGAGGGACCAGAGACCATTGCGGCCTTCATCTTCGAACCCGTGGTGGGCGCTGCCGGCGGTTGTGTGCCTCCGCCTGCGGGCTATGCCCGGCGCGTGCGCGAGATCTGCGACCGGCATGGCGTACTGATGATTGCCGATGAAGTGATGTGTGGCGCAGGACGCACCGGCACATGGCGGGCGCTGGAGCAGGACGGTACGGAGCCCGACATCATGCCCATGGCCAAGGGCCTTGCCGCAGGCTACCTGCCGCTCGGCGCTACCGTTTATTCCGACAAGGTGTCGGATGCGCTCATGGCAGCGCATGGCACGGTGATGACGGGCCACACCTTCACCGGTCACACCGCCTGCTGTGCGGCAGGCGTGGCCGTTCAAAAGATCGTGGCGCGCGAGAAGCTGGTGGAGCGCGTTGCCGCAAACGAAGCGAAATT
>CALMLK010000354.1 GCA_937868035.1 uncultured Alphaproteobacteria bacterium | reverse complement strand
GGTCATGCCAACGCTTGGCATAGATGGCGAGCGAGGGCCAAAGAGTGAGAAGGATGAGGATGACGAGCGGCACGGTCATCCGGCCGAAAGATTCCTGCATGGCCATGGCCTGCGCTTCCGGCGTGGCATTGGGATCAACCGACATCATGCTGACGCCGAAGATCGCGAACAGGATGAATTCGAGAATCCAGGTGATGACGATCATCACCAGGATGGCAAGCCAGAAGGTCTTGCGAGGGATGCGTCCATCAAAGGACGTAAAGGTCTGAAGGTTCATGCACAGTCTCCGCTCAAGTGATTCTGAGCCCCCGGCCCAGTATCACTTGAAAACGGCGTCTGCTCAATCCCCGGCTGTGATCAGTCCCGCAATAGTTCGTTGATCGACGTCTTGGCGCGCGTCTTCTCGTCCACCCGCTTCACGATGACGGCGCAGTAGAGCGAGGGTGAGGGCGAGCCGTCGGCGAAGGGCTTCTGCGGCAGCGAGCCGGAGACCACCACCGAATAGGGCGGCACCTTGCCCATGTGCACTTCGCCCGTGGTGCGGTCCACGATCTTGGTGGATTGGCCGATGAACACGCCCATGGAGATGACCGAGCCCTCACCCACCACCACGCCCTCGACCACTTCCGAGCGCGCCCCGATGAAGCAGTTGTCCTCGATGATCGTCGGTCCCGCCTGCATCGGTTCCAGCACGCCGCCGATGCCGACTCCGCCCGAGAGATGCACGTTCTTGCCGATCTGTGCGCAGGACCCGACCGTGACCCAGGTATCGACCATGGTGCCAGTGTCCACATAGGCGCCAAGGTTGACAAAGCTCGGCATGAGGATGGCACCGGGCGCGATATAGGCCGACTTGCGCACCACGCAATTCGGCACGGCGCGAAAGCCAGCGGCGCGGAAATTCTTTGCCGTCCAGCCCTCGAACTTCGAAGGCACCTTGTCCCACCACTTCGATGTGCCGGGGCCGCCCTTGATCAGTTCCATGTCGTTTAGGCGGAAAGACAGCAGCACGGCCTTCTTCAGCCACTGGTTCACATGCCAGGCATCGCCCTGCTTTTCGGCCACGCGCTGCTTGCCGCTGTCGAGCTGGTCAAGCGCGAAGTCCACCGCCTTGCGGATGTTGCCCTTGGTCTTGAGCGTGACATTGGCCCGGTCTTCCCAGGCCTGTTCGATGATCTCTTGTGCATTCTTCATGAGGGGTCTCCAAACTTCAGTTCCGACAGGAAACGGGCAAGGTCGCGGGTGACATGATCAACCCAGGGGGAATTGGGATCGCCCTGCCAGTCCTTCACATCCGCATCAACTTCCGACACCACCAGCACCGTCTTCATGCCGAGGTCGTGGGGCACCTTGAGATTGTTGGCGATGTCTTCAAAGAAAGCCGCACGCACCGGATCAACGCCGTGCTCGCGCAGGAACTTGGCGTAGGGCTCGGGCGCGGGCTTGGGAATGTGATCCGAATCCACGATGTCGAACACGCCGTGGAAGGCGTCCGCCACGCCCAGCCGTTCCATCACGGCGCGCGCATGTTTTGTGGTGCCGTTGGTGTAGACGATCTTGCGCCCGGGCAAACGTTCCAGTGCGGCAAGAAGCGCCGGGTTGGCGGGCACGGAGTCGTATTCAATGTCGTGCACCCGCTCGAGGAAATCTTCCGGCGCGTGCCCATGCTCCACCATCAGCCCGCGCAGCGTCGTGCCGTGGCGCAGAAAGAGGTCGCGCTGGATGCGCTTGGCCTCGTCGAATGCCACGTTGAAATGCCGCATCACATATTCGCCCATGCGCACATGCATCTGGTCGAACAGCCGGCACGAGGCCGGATAGAGCGTGTTGTCCAGGTCGAAGACCCAGGCCTCCACGTGGGAAAAGTCCGGGGCCTGCGCGCTCATACGCCCGAGCGCGAGATGCGCGTGCCGACGCCGTGCGGCGTGAGGAGTTCGAGCAATACCGAATGCGGCACGCGGCCATCGAGGATGATGACGCCCTCGACGCCGGACTCGACCACCGACACGGCACTCTCGATCTTGGGGATCATGCCGCCGGTGATGGTGCCCTCGGCCACAAGCTGCGGCACGTCGCCGATCTTGAGTTCGCTGATGAGCTGCTTGTTCTTGTCGAGCACGCCGGCCACATCGGTGAGGAGCAGGAGGCGCTTGGCGCCGGTCGCGGCGGCAATGGCGCCCGCCGCCGTGTCGGCATTCACGTTGTAGGTGTCGCCCTCCCAGCCCACGCCCACGGGTGCGACCACGGGAATGGCATCGCTCTTCATGATGGTGTGGAGGATTTCCACGTTGACGCGCGCCGGCTCGCCCACCTGGCCGAAATCGATCTTCACCGTCTTGCCGGTAACGGGATCGGTCTTTTCCTTCACATAGCGCTCGGCGATGAGGAGATTGCCGTCCTTGCCGGAAATGCCGATGGCGCGGCCACCGGCCTGCTGGATCGAGGCGACGATCGCCTTGTTGATGGAGCCGGCGAGAACCATCTCGACGACCGACATGGTTTCATCGTCGGTGACGCGCAGGCCCTCGCGGAACTCTGCCTTCACGGCGAGCTTGTCCAGCATCTTGTTGATCTGCGGGCCGCCGCCATGCACCACGATGGGGTTGAGACCGCAGACCTTCAGCATGACGATGTCGCGGGCGAACATGCGGGCCAGCTCCGGGTCCACCATGGCGTGGCCGCCGTATTTCACCACGATGATCTGGTCGTCGTAACGCTGCAGGAAAGGCAACGCCTCCGAAAGGATGCGGGCCGTTTCATTGACGGTGAGTTCGGTCATGGGCGAAGTCCCGGAAGCAGAGGAAAACCGTCGCGCCTTATAGGGGATTCTGCGGCGATGGAAAGGGAACTTAGCGGCGAGGGGCAAGCGGCGCCGGCCGGCACTCAGCGGATCAGCCCGGCAATCTCGGCGCGGAGTTCCTCGAAGCCCGTGCCCTTGTCGGAGGAAGTGACAAAGAGCACTGGCAGGGCGGCGGCGCGCTTCTTGACGATGGCGAGCGTTTCCGCCGTGACCGCTGCCAGTTCAGAGGCCTTGATCTTGTCCGTCTTGGTGAGCACCAGCTGGTAGGCGACAGCCGTTTCATCCAGCATGTCGAACATCTCGCGGTCTTCCGCCTTCACGCCATGGCGGGCGTCGATCAGCACGAAGACGCGCGTCAGCCCCACGCGGCCGCGCAGGTAGCCCTTCAGCACGTCCTGCCATTGCTTCACCTCGGCCTTGGGCGCCTTGGCATAGCCATAGCCCGGCATGTCCACCAGCGTGATGCGGCCGTCGATGTCGAAGAAATTGAGTTCGCGCGTTCGCCCCGGTGTGTTGGAGGCGCGGGCGAGGCCGCGCACGCCGGTCAGCGCGTTGATGAGCGATGACTTCCCCACGTTGGAGCGCCCCGCAAAGGCGATCTCGGTGCCCGCCAGCGGCGGCAGTTGCTCGAGCTTCGCCACGCCCAGCCGGAACGACGCCGGGGCAGAGAACAGTCTCCGCCCCGCCGTCATCTGATCGTCCGTGTAGCGGGTCTCCGCCATGCCTCAGGCCTTTTTCTTGAGGAAGGGCAGGCTGTCGCGGATATTGCCGAACAGATCGAGGTCGGTGCCGTTGCGCTTCATGATGAAGCTCTGCTGGATGATCGAGAGCAGGTTGCTCCACGTCCAGTAGATGACGAGACCCGCCGGCATCGAGCTCAGCATGAAGGTGAAAATCAGCGGCATCCAGTTGAACATGGAGGCCTGCACCGGATCGGCGGGCGCAGGGTTGAGGCGCATCTGTACCCACATGGTGATGCCCATGAGGATCGGCCACACGCCCAGCATCAGCATGTGCGGCGGCGACCACGGGATGAGGCCGAAGAGATTGAAAAGGCTCGTCGGGTCCGGCGCGGAAAGGTCGTGGATCCAGCCGTAGAACGGCGCGTGGCGCAAGTCGATCGTCGTCAGGATCACCTTGTAGAGCGAGAAGAAGATGGGGATCTGGATGAAGATGGGGAGGCACCCGGAGAGCGGCGAGACCTTCTCCTTCTTGTACATCTCCATGATTTCCTGCTGCTGCTTC
>CALMLK010000353.1 GCA_937868035.1 uncultured Alphaproteobacteria bacterium | reverse complement strand
ACGGGGCCGCTGGTTTCGGTCTTGGGGGTTGGCGCGCCGGCGGTTCCGAACATGTTGGTGTTGAGGGCCGGGCCTTCGAAGATCTGCACGGCGAAGAGCTTGCCGTCTTTCTCCACCACGCCCGTGGCAAGGCTCACGTAGTCGCGGCTGCGGAGTGTACGGGCGTGGGGGCCGCTGTTGACCCATTGCTGGAACAGCTTGCGGGCCTTGGCTTCGTCCGGCTCACCCTTGCTGCGTTCGCGGGCGGCATTCTCCGCCATGCGGGGCAGCATCATCACGCCGGGATGAAGGGCGCGCATGCGCGACTCAAAACCAGCACCCGAGGACGACGTGTGGCCGACGAAATCATTCTGCATCATGTCGGCGGCATGGGCGCGCGCCGCGGCCACCAGCGTTCCCTCGGCCGCGCGGAGCGGCTTCAATCCCTTGCTCTTGCGGTAGGCATTGGCGGCCGAGAGCAGCACCTGCTCGAGATCGTCACGATAGGTTGCACCGCCGGGCAAGCCGGCATTGATGCGCGCCACATAGGCCGCGTAGGTCTCGCGCGGCGCCGCAGGGGACACTGAAAATGCAGCAGCCGTGGTCAAGGCCAGAGCCAATACGGCGCCGCGCCACAACCTCCTGCATCCCTCTTCCCGTCTCGCGGCCATGCCAACTTTCAAAAATGACAAGGATTTACTCACTTAAATCGGATAATCCTAAGAGTCGAATCAGTCGCCCCAGGGGCAGGGCAACAGGAATGGCGGAAGTATCCGAGAAGGACTTGGCGGAATTGCGCCGCAAGATCAGTGTGCTGGAACAGGACGTACAGCATCTGGTCAGCCATGACCAATTGACCGGCCTTCTCATCCGCTCCGCCTTTCTCAAGCGCGTCGAACACTTTCTTGCCGATGCAAAGTCTACGCCGCTCGCCCAGCAGTGTGCCGTGATTGAAATCGGGATCCGGGGCATTCCGCGCATCACCGGTGCCTTGGGACGGCATGTGGGCGATTATGTGATCTCGGCGCTCGCGGCGCGGCTTTCCAATGCCATTCCCAGCGACTGCCTGATCTGCCGCCTCGACTACTGGAGCTTTGCCATCTTCCTGCCGCGCATCACCGAGGCGCTGGAGGCTCTGGTCACGGCGAAGCGTCTCATCGAACTGCTGGATGAACCCATCGACTGGGTGGAGCGCACACTGACGATCGAGGCCGCGGCAGGCGTGGCGCTGGCGGGAAAGATGGACGCGGATTCCATCATGCTGCTGCACCGGGCGGGCGTTGCCTACAAGGCGGCCACGGAGAGCGGCGGCCCGGGTTACGCCTTCTTCAATCCGGCGCTGGAACAGGCGGTGAAGCGCAAGCAGGATGTGCAGATGGCGCTGAACGAGGCGCTGGAAAACGGCTACTTCTCGCTTGCCTTCCAACCCTATTTCCAGACCTCCGGCGGCGAACTGGCGGGCATGGAAGCGCTGATCCGGCTGAACCACCCGACGCTTGGTTTCGTCTCACCGGCGGAGTTCATCCCCGTGGCGGAAGAGACTGGCATGATCCAGAAGATCGGCGCCTGGGTGCTGGTGGAGGCCTGCCGCGTTGCCTCCCACTGGCCACCGCATCTTCTCGTCTCGATCAATTTCTCGCCGGAACAGTTTCTCAGCGGGCATCTCCTCAGCGACGTGCACAACGCGCTCGAACTGTCATCCTTCCCCGCCTACCGCATGGAGGTGGAGATCACCGAGTCCACCATGTTGAGCGACACCGAGATCGTGATGTCGCAACTTTCGGCGCTCCGTGAAATGGGCTGCCACATCGTGATGGATGATTTCGGCACGGGCTATTCCAGTCTCAGCTACCTGTGGAAGTTCCCCTTCTCGAAACTGAAGATCGACCGCTCCTTCATCCAGGCCATGGAGACGCGTCCGCAGGTGAGAGGTCTTTTGCGCACCATCCTCGACCTCTCCCGCAACCTCGGACTCAAGGTCACGGCGGAAGGGATCGAGACGGTGGAACAGGCGGAACTGCTGCGCAGCCAGCGCTGCGATTTCATCCAGGGCTATCTCTGCGGCAAGCCCGTTCCCGAATCCGAAGTCGCCGCCGTCATCATGACGCGCTTCGCCGCCTCGCTCAAAAACATGAAGTCTCCGGAAGAAGACATACCCCCCGCACCGATGCGGTTCGAGTTCTGACGCGCGTCCCTCAATCCTGGAAGGGATCGCGCATCAGGATGGTGTCGTCGCGTTCGGGTGAGGTGGACAGCAGCGCCACCGGGCATTCGATCAGCTCTTCGAGATAGCGGACGTACTTCACGGCCTGCGCCGGGAGTTCGCTCCACGAGCGGGCACCGGCGGAGGTTCCGCTCCAGCCTTCGAAACTTTCGTAGATAGGCTCCACGCGCTTCTGCGCTTCCTCGGCGGCGGGGAACATGTCGATCCGCTTGCCATCCAGCATGTAGCCTACGCCAACCTTGATCTCCTTGAGGCCGTCGAGGATGTCGAGCTTGGTCAGCGCGATACCCTGTATGCCGGAGGTCTTGATGGCCTGACGCACCAGCACGGCGTCGAACCAGCCGCAGCGGCGCTTGCGTCCGGTCACGGTGCCGAACTCGCGGCCACGCTGGCCGATCAGTTCGCCGATCTCGTTGTCCTGCTCGGTGGGGAACGGACCGGAGCCGACGCGCGTGGTGTAGGCCTTGGCGATGCCGAGCGTATAGCTCACCGATGACGGCCCCATGCCCGTGCCGCTCGCTGCCTGGGCCGCGACGGTGTTGGACGAGGTGACGAAGGGATAGGTGCCGTGGTCGATGTCGAGGAGGATGCCTTGCGCGCCCTCGAAGAGGATGCGCTTTCCGGCGCGCTTGTGTTCGTCCAGCAAGGCCCACACGGCATCGGCGAAGGGCAGGATCTTCGGGGCGATCTCCTGGAGATCCTTCAGTACATCGGCGGCCAGCAGTTCGGGCTGGCCCATGCCGCGGCGCAATGCGTTGTGATGCGCCAGCAGGCGATCGATCTTCATGCCGACAGTCGAGAGGTCGGCCAGGTCATTCACGCGGATGGCGCGGCGGCCGACCTTGTCTTCATAGGCGGGGCCGATGCCGCGGCCCGTGGTGCCGATCTTGCCTGCGCCCGCGGCGGCTTCGCGAAGCTGGTCCAGTTCCCGGTGCAGCGGCAGGATGAGGGTGGCGTTGCTGGCAATGCGCAGGTTCTCGCGGCTGATGGCAACGCCCTGCCCCTGCAGCTTGGCGATTTCCGCCACGAGTGCCCAGGGGTCGATCACGACGCCGTTGCCGATCACCGAGAGCTTGCCGGGGCGGAGAATGCCCGAAGGCAGCAGCGACAGCTTGTAGGTGACGCCGCTGATGACCAGCGTATGGCCGGCATTGTGGCCACCCTGGAAGCGGGCCACCACATCGGCCCTCTCGGAGAGCCAATCGACGATCTTGCCCTTGCCTTCATCGCCCCACTGGGCCCCGACCACGGCAACGTTTGCCATCACATTCTTCCTTCAAGACGCGAAAACGGCCCCGCAGACTCATCTGGTCCGGGGGGCCGTTGATGGCTCATACAGGATTTGCCGCCGCGCGCAACAGGGCCGGATGCGCTGGAACACAGGGAAATCGTTTCCCGATAACCTCCGGGTCGGGAAATATTGCCCATTATTTTCAGTACTTAAATCCACAAAAATCAGCCTTGTGAACGGGAGGTTGTGGCGAAGCAAAAACAAACGTGAGACAGTTTGTATTGTGAAGCGGCCGGCCTCTCCTCCGGCGGCTTCCAGCCGGTCATCTGGCCGGTCAGGGGGAAGAATGACCGGGAAGTCAGAGGGGCACGCTGTATTTGCGTCCAATCTCCGCACGCTTTGCGCGGCGGAATCATCCATTGCCGATATCTGCCGCGATACCGGCATCAACCGGCAGCAGTTCAACAAATACCTCGCGGGCCGCGCCATTCCGAGTGCCACGGTGCTGCGCCGCATCTGCCAACGCCTCGGCGTCACGGAAGACGCCCTGCTGGCGGTTCCTTTCGCACCGGGATCAGCGCAGCCGGACGGCGATGGCACAACGGTGAATGCGCGGCTTGGCCATCTGGGCCGGGACCTCGAACGCATCTTCAACGTCTACATGCCGGACATCAAATCGGTCACGCGGCTGGAGAACACCGCCTTTACGGCGGGCCGCTATCACATCTACTTCCCGCTGTCAGACTTCGCCGGTTATCTGGTGCGTGCCTACATGGAGGTGTGGTGGCACAAGCACACACTGATGTTCACGCGCCTCACGCGGCTGAAACAGATCGGCAAGTCGGAAGTCTCCGTGAGAGGGCGTCACCTCGGCGTTGCCCTTGCATCCAAGGGCGAGATTTCGCTGATGGGGCGAAACCGCAGCGCACCCTTTCAGGTATCGGTGATCAATTTCACTTCAGATATTCTTTCCAAACGGTTCTTCGTCGGCCTGACCATGACTCATGCGGCTGGAAGACCGTTGGCCTGCCGCTGTGTACTGGAGCGCCTACCGGAAGCAACGTCGCGCCGCGACGGCCTGAACTCCTGCGGCGTGCTGCAAGTCCGCGATGAAGCTGTGCCGCGGTTCGTGCAACAGGTGATGCGGCCGGATTCGCTCCGCGGGCCCACACTCCAACTGCCTGACATTGATCACATCATCAATTCGGCAATGCTCGAACTGGAGTGAAGCAGTTCAGGAGAATTCGCCCGGTGCTGCATCCCCGAAGGCATTCACGTAGAGAAGGTCGGTGATGATCTTCACCGTGGACAGTCCGGCCGCATGGGCAATGGCGCTCAATAGCGTTGCCTGATCGGCGATGAACGCCGCAGCAGCCTCCCGGTCAAGTTGAAGGTCTTCAAAGCGGGCGGGGTCGGCTTCGGGCTGGAAAGCCTCTCGCAGCAGCCTCTGCGTATGATCGTAAGAGAGGTTGCCACCGGCTGTGTTGTCGTTCAGGCTCGTCATCTGGTTCATCTTGGTTCCCCCTGTTCACCCAAGCTACTTCGTTGACCCCAAGGCACAATTGCGATGTATGGCGCACTTGAAACCAGGACTCTTTCGCTTTCTGGCTTTTCACGCTCTCGTTGTGACCCCCCAGGCAACCGAACAGGTGAAGCGCGCGTGAAGCGGCGGGGCACACGCCAGACTCGCAAAAACAAGGGCATGGGGTCTCCTGCCGCGACAATCGCCCGCAGCCGTTCAGCCTGCATTCATGGGCGAGAAGACAGGTTCGGCGCACCTTGGAACACTCATACGGGAGGATAAGTATGAATATTCACAGCCTGCTTCGCGCCGCAGTTGCGTCCACGGCCCTGTTCGCCACGGCTGGCGTTTTGCATGCGGCCGATACGGTCTCCTTCAGCATGAAGGCCTCGATGCCTTCGCTGCGAGATCCTGCCAACAAGGACAGCTTCACCGTCGGCCTCGCGGACCGTCAGGTGGAAACGAGCCTGAAGATCACCTGCCAGGCGGCGCAGGCGGGCATCATTTCTGGACAGGCGGAATCCTGTGCCGTCACCGGCAACGGAGCGCTGCTCAATCCTGCCAATGGGCAGAAGTTGCAGCGCACGCAATATTCCGGTGGCTGGGTGGTGAAGGCGGATGGCTTCACGGATGGCGCCAATCTCGCCACCAACTATCTCGCCGTCGGCAAGGTCGCCGCCTCCAACGGGCGCTTCGCCGGCTCCATGATGCTGAAGCCGGAAGTGGCGAGCACGGGTGCGAGCCTTCTTCGCGACACCATCCTCAAGCGCATGAAGACAACCGAGTCCGGCCTCATCGACGAGCGCGTCGATACGGTGCAGCTCAACAATTTCACCGTCCCCTCTGCGGGGCTTCCCTCCGACAAGGGCTGCGTGTGGAACGGCGACATGATCTACGCCTACCAGACCGAGTCATGGTTCATCGACGTCAAGGCGAAATGCGGCGGCAAGGAGTATGCGCTGAAAGGCAACATGCCATTCACCGCGACACCCAATGTGGGCAATCAGCATCAGTATGACCTGACGCTGACACTGCCCAGCGTGGATGCGAGCAGTGACGATGCGCTGTTCGCCGCGCCTGAGGGCGATGCCGATCTCTTCGCCACCGCCGACGGCATCTCCGGACAGATCATCATGAAGGAAAGCGCCTTCGTTGACGTGGACGTCGATGGCGCAACGGACAAGGTGGCGAGCGAGATTGACGCGACAGGCACCTTCTCCGGGCAGAACGTGCCGCTGGATGCGGTGCGCTCCTTCTCCACCATCGTCGCCGTGATGGCGCGCACCTTCTTCGGGGCGTGATGGCGGCATGACGGATGTGCTGTGGACCATCAGCATCGGTTTCGTGGCGGGCCTCATCGCCAAGTTCCTGATGCCGGGAAAGAATGAGCCGAAGGGTTTCGTGCTGACGGCGCTGCTCGGGATCGCGGGCGCGTTTGTCGGCACATTCCTGGGGCAGTTCGTGGGCTATCTCAGGCCCGGAGAACAGGGAAACTTCGTTGTCTCCATCATCGGCGCCATCGCCATCCTGTTCCTCTGGGGCTGGCTGGCGAAGCGGCGGCAGGCCCCATAAAAAAATGCCCCGGTACGCCGGGGCATCTTCTGTAGTCGTGAATGCGGTATCAGCTCGGCATCTTGCCGGCGGGCGTCATCTTGTCGATCATGCCGGGAAGAACTTCGGCGAGGCGCTTCAGCAGTTCATCGCGCGTGAGGCCCGTCTGCTTGGCGAGATCGTCGATCGTGTCGCCGCCGACGCCCTTTTCGATCTCGGGTTCCGAGACCGGTTCATTCTGGCCCGAGGAAACCCAGCTGTCGGCCTTTTGGCCGAGGCCTGCCTTCTTGAAGTTGTCGATCAGGCCGCCGAGCCCCCCGGCAGGGTGGTCGCCGCTGCCCTGGCCGCCCAGGTTCTTCACGAAATCGCCGATCTTGTCGCGGTTCTGCCAGCCTGCCACGACGGCGAGGCCGAGAAGCGCTTTCAGCATGGTGTTAGACTGGGCCATCATGATCTCCTCTGAAATGGTGGGGTTCATATTGGAGCGCTTCTTGACGATTGCAAGGCATTGCGGCGACGCACGGCGGCGTATAGATTTCCCCCGACCCCGCGGTGGGGATCGAGGAGGACGCTATGAGCATCATCTGGACCATCATCATCGGCGCAGTGGTTGGCGCCATTGCCAAGTTCATCATGCCGGGAAGCAATGAGC
>CALMLK010000352.1 GCA_937868035.1 uncultured Alphaproteobacteria bacterium | reverse complement strand
GTCGTATCGTAAGGGTCAAACGTGACCCGGAAAGAACAATAATTCCGCTTAATTGTCAAGCGGAATGAATATTCTATTTCTTCTTGCTGCGCCGTTCCGCCGTCGCCACGGTCAGCGTCATGGCGAGCGTCAAGGTGGCGGCCATGGAGCGGAAGCCCTCGAAATTGGCTTCCTGCACCTCGAACCAGGTCTGGGCGATGGAGGCGAGCGGCGAAAAGGGGGAATCGGTGATGGCCAGAACGGGCACGCCGCGGGCGGCGAGTTTTTGCGTCAGCGTCACGGTCTCGCTGGCGTAGGGCGTAAAGCTCACGGCCAGCACCACGTCCTGCGGTGTGGCGAAGCTGGTGTCTTCCGCCGCAAGGCCGCCGAGGGAATCGACCAGCACATAACGGATGCCGAGCTTGCCGAAGGCATAGGCCATGTAGCTGGAGATCGGGAAGGATCGGCGCAGGCCGATGAGGTAGATGGTCTCGGCCTTGGCCAGCATGTCGGCGGCCACCTGCAACTGCTGCGGGTCCAGCTTTTCGCGCAGCGTCGCCAGTGACTGTTCGGAGGCGTTGGCGAAGCCGTCGAAGACAAGCCCTGCCTTGCCGGAGTTGCGAGTGTGTTCGCGGAGTTGTTCGAGGCGCTCGTCGTAGTTCAGCACGCGTTCGCGCAGGCGCGACTGGAAGACCTCCTGCAATTCGCTGAAGCCCTGGTAGCCGAGGCTCTGGGCGAAGCGCACCAGCGTCGAGGGTTGCACATCCGCCGCCTGTGCGATGGTCGCCACCGTCCCGAAAGCGATGTCGTCCGGGTTCTCCAGGGCGTAACTGGCAACCTGGGTGAGACGGCGGGGAAAGTCCGGGGCACGCTCGACGATGAGGGCGCGGAGGGCTGTGAAGTCACGTGGGGTATCGGTCACGGTCATGCCCCGCAACAAACCATGGAACAGGCGCAACAGCAATGATTCCGGAACGGTTGTTCCGCATCATTCGTCGATGGCAGAACCTTTCCCCCTGACGTGGCTGCCGCTGCCGGCCGCTGGCGCACCATTGGCGTCCACCAGCGCGCGGCGCAGGCGGCGGACGATGACGGCCTTCGACTTGGCATCGGCAGCGCTCTTCAATTGCTCGCCGATGTCGAGGATGAGGGATTGAAGGTCGTTGTTCCAATCGAGCTTCGCCACATCGGCGGGATCGATACGAGGCTTGGTCTCGTCCGCCAACAGGGCGCAGGCGCTGCCGGCGAGGTCGTAGACGTCGTCAAGGCGGGGGCGCACGATGCAATCGTCGGGCACCAGCCCGCGAATGTCTTCGGCCAGCGCCACCTGCGGCTCCTCTTCGCCATGGGTGAGGAAGATGGACTTGCCCACGGGCAGGCGGTTCTTGATCCATTTCACCAGCTCGGGGCCATCGGCATGGCCGGAATAATCCTCGATGCGGCGGATGGTGGCGGCAACCTTGATCTCGTCTCCCATGATGGTGACGCGCTTGGCGCCGTCTTCAAGAAGCGAGCCCAGCGAACCCTTGGCCTGGAACCCGACGAGCAGAACGGTGGTGGAGCGCTGCCAGAGGCGGTTGCGCAGGTGATGGCGGATGCGTCCTGCCTCCGCCATGCCCGATGCGGCAATGACGATGTGAAAGCCGTTGAAGCGATTGAGCGCCTTGGAGTCTTCCACGCTCTCCGTCGATTTCACCAGCGGCGAGGCAAAGGCATGGGCCAATGCTGCACCGCCCGTGGTTTCGTGGGCGTGCTTGCGGAACACGGCGGTCGCCTTGTTGGCAAGCGGCGAGTCGATGAAGATGTTGCACTTGGGGGCAAGGCCGCGCTCCATCACGGTGATGAGGTCGGTCACGACCTCCTGGGTGCGTTCCACCGCGAAGGATGGAATCAGCAATACACCACCCCGGCCCGCCGCATCGCGCAGTTCGCTGGCGAGCAGTTCCAGGCGCTTCTCGGGCGTGCGTTCAAATCGGTCGCGGCCGCCATAGGTCGATTCACAGATGACGAAGTCAAAGTTCTGCGGGGCTTCCGGGTCTTCCTCCAGCAGCTTGTTGTCGGGGCCAATGTCGCCGGAGAAGAGAATGCGAACGGGCTTGCCGCCGGCCTGTTCCACTTCCACTTCGATGGAACACGAACCGAGGAGGTGGCCGGCGTTCCAGAAACGCATGCGGATTCCTTCCGCCGGCGAAAACCACTGTTCCATGGCCTGCGTCTGGAACAGGTTCAGCGCCGCCATGGCATCATCCATGGTGTAGATCGGTTCCACCTCGGGGCGCCCGCGCTTGACGTTGCGCTCATTGAGCTTCTTCACTTCCGTTTCCTGGATGAAGCCGGAATCGGGAAGCATGATGCCGCAAAGGTCGCGGGTTCCGGCGCTGGCATGAATGGGTCCGGCATAGCCGTGCTTCACCAGCTTGGGCACGAGACCGGTGTGATCGATATGGGCATGGGTCAGCACCAGTGCCGTGATCTTCGTCACGTCATAGGGCAGGGCGCGGTAGTTCAATTCACTTTCCGTCTTGGCACCCTGGAACATGCCGCAATCAATGAGGACGCGGGCCTTCTCGGTCTCGATCATGTAGTTGGAACCCGTGACGGTGCGGGCAGCGCCGTGGAAGTGCAGCTTCAGCATGTTCAATCCTTGGGTACGGGGAGGCCGGCGGCGAGGAGTGCATCCCACGCCTGTTCGGGGGTATCGGCAAAGGTGAAGAGGCCGAGGTCGCGCTCACTGATGAGG
>CALMLK010000351.1 GCA_937868035.1 uncultured Alphaproteobacteria bacterium | reverse complement strand
CACGGTGCTGGTGGCCGCCATGCAGGTGCTTCTGGTTTCCGGCTGGCGCTATGGCGGCAAGCCGCATGCGAGCATGACGGTGGCGGTGGGCGTTACATCAGGCGTGTTCAGTGGATTGGCGCAACTCGCAGGCCCGCCGGTTGTTGCCTATTGGCTCGGTGGCAACCATGACCATCGCGAGATGCGGGCTTCGACGATCCTGTATTTCGCCTTTTCAACGACGATGGCCTTCGCCAGCTATCTGGTGGGAAAGCTGTTGACGATTGCCATCTTCAAGCTCGCGCTGCTGCTGGTGCCCTTCTTTGCTGCCGGGCTTTATGGGGGCAGCAAGGTGTTCCATCTGGCAAGCGCGGATACATTCCGGCGCATCTGCCTGGCCTTGATCGGGCTGTCGCTGGCGATCAGCCTGCCGGTGTGGGGATAGAGAAGCAGAGCAGGACGGCGGGCGCCCTGCTGTTTCGTTTCGCATCAATGAAGGGCTATTCGAGCCACTGCCAGACCTTGGGATCGTTCAGTTCGATTTCTTCCACCAGATGGCGGTCGAACACGTCACTGTCGCGGCAGAGAAGCCACTGATGAACCTTCCCGGAATTGCCGTGGGAATGCACGCTGTAGGTGTGGCCTTTGTTCGGTTCGGCCATCTTGCGATATTTCTTGTGAAGCATCTTCTTTCTCCGTTCGGACTGAGCTCATCCTTAAGCTGCTGTCCTAACACGAAAGTCTATATATTTCGCATCTGCGAGGCGATCAATCTCGCAATTGCGAGATGGGCCACGGCAAAGTGTCGCTGCCCGCCGGGGGGCCTGTTGCCGAGCCTTCGGGAGCTGCCGTCCCCAGCCTCTTGCCCCGGGGACGGAAAAAGACTATGTGAGCCTCACGAAATTCACTCATCAGAACCGGGAAACCGGAATTGGAGAGTGGGTCCCGCGAGGGGCCCGCTTTTTTTATTGCCTGAAGCCAAGGACAAGATGACCGAGATATTGCCATCCCAGCGACTGGCCCGGGAGACGGGCCCGGCGGCGCGCATCGCGGCGCTGGCGGAGCCTGTGCTTGAAGGCCTGGGTTTCCGGCTGGTGCGTGTGAAGCTGATCGGTGGCACGGTGCAGATCATGGCGGAACGGCCGGACGGCACTTTCACCATCGACGACTGCGAACAGTTCAGCCGCGCCTTTTCCCCGGCGCTCGACGTCGCAGACATCATGAGCGGGCGCTACAATCTGGAAATCTCGTCTCCCGGCATCGACCGTCCGCTGGTGCGGGCGCAAGACTTCGAGGACTGGGCCGGACATGAGGTGAAGCTCGAAATGGCCGTACCGCAAGCCGGCCGCAAACGCTTCAAGTGCGAACTGGAAGGCTACCACGATGGCGAGGTCCGCCTCTTCATCGAGAATCCGGAAGGCGGCAACAAGGAGCCGCTGCTGATCGGCGTGCCCTTTGCCGACATCGGCGAGGCCAAGCTCACTCTCACCGACGAGCTGATCGAGGCGGCCAAGGCACGCCTCAAGAACAATCCCAACGCCGTGTCGGATGCCTCCGATTTTGACGGCGAGATCAACCCCCCCGAAGATGACGACGGGGCCGAAGTTACCGAAGAAGGAAACGACAATGGCTAACACTGCTGTCAGCGCCAACAGGCTTGAGCTTCTGCAGATCGCGGACGCCGTGGCGCGCGAAAAGTCGATCGACAAGAGCATCGTGCTGGAAGCCATGGAAGATGCCATGACGCGCGCCGCCAAGCAGCGCTACGGGCTGGAGAACGACATTCGCGCCGAGATCGACCCGCGCACCGGCGAGACGCGTCTCAACCGCCTGCTGCAGGTGGCAGAGGTGGTGGACAATGACGCGACGCAGATTTCGCTCGTGGATGCGGCCAAGCGCAATCCCGCCGCACAGGTTGGTGATTTCATCGCCGAGGCGCTGCCGCCCATCGAGTTCGGTCGCATCGCCGCCCAGTCGGCCAAGCAGGTGATCGTGCAGAAGGTGCGCGATGCCGAACGCGACCGGGTCTATGACGAGTTCAAGGACCGCATCGGCGACATCATCAACGGCGTCGTCAAGCGTGCCGAATACGGCAACGTGATCGTGGACCTGGGCCGTGGCGAAGGCATCGTGCGCCGCGATGAAACGTTGCCGCGCGAAACCTTCCGCCCCGGCGACCGCATCCGCGCCTATATCTATGACGTGCGCCGCGAACAGCGCGGTCCGCAGATCTTCCTGTCGCGCACCCATCCGCAGTTCATGGCCAAGCTGTTCGGCCAGGAAGTGCCGGAAATCTATGATGGCGTCGTGGATGTCGTCTCGGTCGCCCGCGATCCGGGCAGCCGCGCCAAGATCGGCGTGCGCTCGAAGGATGGCTCGATCGACCCGGTGGGTGCATGCGTCGGCATGCGAGGCAGCCGCGTGCAGGCTGTCGTCAATGAATTGCAGGGCGAAAAGATCGACATCATCCAGTGGTCGCCGGATGTGGCCACCTTCGTGGTGAATGCGCTGGCGCCTGCGGAAGTCTCCAAGGTGGTGCTCGACGAGGAAGCCGAGCGCATCGAGGTCGTGGTGCCGGACGAACAGCTGTCGCTGGCCATCGGCCGCCGTGGCCAGAATGTGCGTCTGGCTTCGCAGCTCACGGGCTGGGACATCGACATCATGACGGAAGCCGAGGAATCGGAGCGCCGCCAGAAGGAATTCGCCGCCCGCACCAAGCTCTTCGTCGATGCCCTCGACGTGGATGAAACGCTGGCCCAGCTGCTCGCCTCTGAAGGCTTTGCCGAGGTCGAGGAACTGGCGCTGGTGGAACCGCGCGAAATCGCCTCCATCGAAGGCCTCGATGAATCGACGGCGGAAGAATTGCAGAACCGCGCCAAGGTGTTCCTGGAGCGGGAAGCCACTGAAATGGAAGAAAAGCGCAAGGAACTCGGTGTCGCCGACGATCTCGCCGGCTTCGAGGGCCTGAGCCCCCGCATGGTGGTGTCGCTGGGTGAGGCCGGCGTGAAATCCCTCGAGGACTTCGCCGATCTCGCCACGGACGAACTCACCGGCTGGAACGAGCGCAAGAACGGCGAGACCGTCAAGCACAAGGGCTATCTCACGGATCATGGTGTTTCGGCGGCGGAAGCCGAAGCCCTCATCCTGCAGGCGCGCGTGGCGCTGGGCTGGATTGAAGCCCCGGCCGTGGAAGCCGACGCCGAAGCCGAAGGGGAGGCCGACGCCTGAGCGCAGACCCTCTGCCAGCCGAGGACGACATGCCCGAGCGCATGTGCATCGTGACCCGCGTGGTCAGGGATGAGGCGGAGCTCGTGCGTTTCGTGCGGTCGCCCGATGGCGATGTCGTGCCCGACCTCGCCCGCAAGCTACCGGGACGGGGCGTGTGGGTGACGCTGGCGCGGGTTACCGTGATGGAGGCAATCGCCAAGGGGCTGTTTTCCCGGGGATTCAAGGCCCAGAGCAAGGCGGCACCCGACCTTGCCGACCGGCTGGGCGTCTTGCTCCGGGGGCAGGTCGTCTCGCATCTTTCGCTGGCGCGCAAGGCAGGCGCGGCCCTTGCGGGAACCTTCAAGGTGGATGAAGCCATGCGCCGGGGACCGGTGCGGCTTCTGCTGCACGCGAAGGGCGCAGGCACCGACGGCATTGCCAAACTGGACAGGCTGGCGGGGCCGCGAACGGCAATCTGCGGTTTCGTGACGCCAGATGATTTGGATTTGGCTTTTGGCCGCACAAATGTGGTACACGCTGCCGTGGCAGATGGCGGGTTGGCCGAGCGGCTCTTATATCATGTGGCGCGATTGGCGCGTTACGAGAATTACGAATTCAAGGCGATTGGGTCAGAAGACGAGAGATGAACGATACAACGGATAACAAGGACAAGACGGGTGGGTCCAGGCCCGGTGGCACGCTGACGCTCAAGCGCCCGGCGGTGGAGCAGTCGCGTGTCAAGCAGAGCTTCTCCCATGGCCGCACCAAGACCGTTGTCGTCGAGACCAAGCGCAAGCGCTTCGGCGATGACAAGCCGGCGGCAACGGCACCGGCCGATGCCAAGCCTGCCTTCCAGCAGCAGCCGCGCGTGGTGCAGACGCAGCAGACGACGCAGCGCCCTGCCGCGCCGCAGCCGTCGCGCCCCGGCGTTGTTCTGCGCACCCTCACCAGCGACGAACGCGAAGCCCGCGAGCGTGCCCTCGCCGATGCCCGCGTGCGCGAGGCCGACGAGCGCAAGCGCCAGGAAGAAGAACTCGTCCGACGCAAGGTCCAGGATGAGCGCGACCGCGTGGAGCGCGAAGCTGCCGCCAAACGCAAGGCCGAAGACGATGCCCGCCACCAGGTGGAAGAGCAGGGCCGCCGCAAGGCCGAGGAAGCTGCCAAGAAGCTTTCGCCCAAGGCGCCCGCTGCCCGTGACGAAGAAGAAGACAGCAGCGCCCGCCGCCGCCCCATGTCGGGCGGTCCGCGTCCGTCGGCCGTGCGTCCTGTCAGTGCCGCCGCCAAGGTGGTGAAGCCGGCCGCGGTGCCAACGCGCACCAAGGCTGACATTGCCAAGAAGGAAATGCGCGGACGCCTGACGGTGTCCAACGCGATGGACGAGGACGAGACGAGCCGTGGCCGTTCCGTCGCGGCTTTCCGCCGCCGCACCGAGCGCCTCAAGAACAAGTCGCACGGCTTCCAGATGCCGACGGAAAAGATGACGCGCGAAATCGTCATCCCGGAAGCGATCACCATCCAGGAACTTTCGAACCGCATGGCCGAACGGGCCGTGGACATCATCAAGCTGCTGATGAAGCAGGGCCAGATGCACACCATCAACGACGTGATCGATGCCGATACGGCGCAGATCATCGCCGAAGAAATGGGGCACAAGGTGAAGCGTGTGTCTGCTTCCGACGTGGTGGAAGGACTCGATGCCGAGAACGATGCGCCGGAATCGCTACAGCCGCGTCCGCCGGTCGTCACCATCATGGGCCACGTCGACCACGGCAAGACCTCGCTGCTCGATGCGATCCGCAAGACCAACGTGGTGTCGGGCGAAGCCGGTGGCATCACCCAGCACATCGGTGCCTATCAGGTGAATACGCCGCGGGGCGTCATCACCTTCATCGACACGCCTGGCCACGAGGCCTTCACCTCCATGCGTGCGCGTGGCGCCAAGGCAACCGACATCGCCATCCTTGTGGTGGCCGCCGATGACGGCGTGATGCCGCAGACAGTGGAATCGATCAACCACGCCAAGGCGGCGGGGGTTCCGATCATTGTCGCCATCAACAAGATCGACAAGCCGAACGTCAACCCGACGCGGGTGCGCACCGACCTCCTCCAGCACGACCTCGTGGTGGAAAGCATGGGCGGCGACATTCTCGACGTGGAAGTTTCGGCGCTGAAGGGCACCAACCTCGACAAGCTGCTGGAAACGATCCTGCTGCAGGCCGAAGTGCTCGACCTCAAGGCCAATCCGGACCGCGAGGCCTCGGGTCTCG
Source organism: uncultured Alphaproteobacteria bacterium (assembly GCA_937868035.1). Classification (GTDB taxonomy): domain Bacteria; phylum Pseudomonadota; class Alphaproteobacteria; order Rhizobiales; family Aestuariivirgaceae; genus Aestuariivirga. The sequence goes on along the minus strand of CALMLK010000351.1, from coordinate 908 downwards.
TCATCGAAGCGCAACTCGACAAGGGCCGTGGACCGGTGGCGACGGTTCTGGTGCAGCGCGGCACGCTCAAGCATGGCGACATCTTCGTCGCCGGTGCGGCGTGGGGCCGTGTGCGCGCCCTCGTCAACGAAAAGGGCGACCAGCTGAAGTCGGCCGGGCCGTCCGTGCCGGTGGAAGTGCTGGGCCTCAACTCCGCGCCGGAAGCGGGCGACCGCTTCGACGTGGTGCCCAATGAGGCGCGCGCCCGCGAGATCACGGATTACCGTGAGCGCGAACGCCGCGACAAGCGCGGTGCCGGTGCGGCACGCGCGTCGCTCGAAACCATGATGAGCCAGATCAACCAGTCGGGCCGCAAGGAATTCCCGATCCTGGTGAAGGCGGACGTGCAGGGTTCGGCCGAAGCGATCGTGCAGGCGCTGGAAAAGATCGGCAACGAGGAAATCCGCAGCCGCGTGGTGCACTACGCGGTGGGCGGCATCTCCGAGAGCGACATCTCGCTCGCCGCTGCTTCGGGTGCCGTGGTGCTGGGCTTCAACGTGCGTGCCAACGGGCAGGCGCGTGATGCCGCCCAGCAGCAGGGCATCGAAATCCGCTACTACAACATCATCTATGACCTGGTGGACGACATCAAGGCGGCGATGAGCGGCAAGCTGGCCCCGGAACTGCGCGAAACCTTCATCGGCAACGCGCGCATCCTCGAGGTGTTCAACATCACCAAGGTGGGCAAGGTGGCTGGCTGCCTCGTCACCGAAGGCAAGGTGGAACGCGGCGCCAAGGTGCGCCTGATCCGCGACAACGTCGTGATCCACGAAGGCACACTCTCCACGCTCAAGCGCTTCAAGGACGAAGTGAGGGAAGTGGTGGGCGGCCAGGAATGCGGCATGGCCTTCGAAAACTACCAGGACATG
>CALMLK010000350.1 GCA_937868035.1 uncultured Alphaproteobacteria bacterium | reverse complement strand
CGCCGGTTTTTGCACTGGTGGGGCGTCGCCAAGCGGTAAGGCAGCGGATTTTGATTCCGCCATGCGGAGGTTCGATCCCTCCCGCCCCAGCCATCTCCCGCGCAAAGAAACGCCGCAGGGTTCCACGCCAGACCTTCCATCCATGCGCTGCTGCCATTCTTAAGTCTGGGGCCACGCCTGCGAATTGGGCGGTTATAGTGATTTGATCAAGGTTCACATCATTCATGAGCAATCCCTGCATTATCTGCGTCGCAATCACCGGATCGCTTCCGACGAAGGCCGACAATCCGGCCGTTCCCATTTCCGTTTCCGAACAGATCGAGAGCACCCACGCCAGCTTCGAGGCAGGGGCAGCCATCGCCCACTGCCATGTGCGCGACGATGACGGAAAGCCCACGTCCGATCCGGAGCGCTTCGCGCGGTTGAAGGAGGGAATCGAAAAGCATTGCCCGGGCATGATCGTGCAACTTTCCACCGGGGGCCGGTCTGGGGCCGGACAGGCGCGCGGTGGCATGCTGCCGCTCCGTCCCGACATGGCTTCGCTCTCGGTCGGTTCCAACAACTTCCCCACGCGCGTCTACGAAAATCCGCCGGACCTGGTGGATTGGCTGGCGGGCGAGATGCTCACCCATGAGGTGAAGCCGGAAATCGAGGCCTTCGATCTTTCGCACGTCATCCAGGCGGCGGAGATGCAGCGCGAGGGCAAGCTGAAAGGCCCGCTCTACGTGCAGTTCGTCATGGGCGTGAAGCGGGCCATGCCAGCCGATGAACGCGTCCTCGATTTCTACATCGAAACGCTGAAGCGCTATTCTCCCGATGCCCTGTGGTGTGCAGCGGGCATTGGTGCCTCCCAGGTCATCGTCAACGAATGGGCAATTGCAAAAGGCGGCCACACGCGCGCTGGGCTCGAAGACAATGTGCGGCTCGACCGCGAAACGCTGGCGCCGTCCAACGCCGCGCTGGTGAAACGCGCCGTGGCGCTGTGCGAGAAATATGACCGTCCCGTGGCGGACTGGAAAACGGCGCGGCGCCTTCTCAGGCTTCGCGCGCCGGCCTCACAGGCCGCCGCCTGAATAGACGCGCTCGCCGCGAAAGAGCGTCAGCAGCACCTCCGTATCACCGATCTCGTAGGGATCGCAGGTGAAGATGTCGCGGTCGAGGATGATGAGATCTGCGGACTTGCCGGACGCGAGCGTTCCCGTCTCCTCGCTCCGCCACGCCGCTGCGGCTGCATTGAAAGTGTAGCCGCGCACGCATTCGGCGATGGTCATACGCTGTTCCGGCAGGAAGACGGGATGATCGCCGTTCTTGCGCGGCGGTTGCCGTGTTACGGCCGTCTCCATGATCGGAAAGGGATTGAGGGTGGAAACGCCCCAGTCGCTCGACAGGCAATAGGGCGCGCCCGCGTCGATCAGGCTGCGAAAGGCATACATCCACTGGCCGCGTTCGGGCCCCACCATCGGCAGCGCCACATCCGTCACCGAGGGTTCATGGCGAGCCCAAAGGGGTTGGATGTTGGCCATGGCGCCGAGGTCGCGGAAGCGCGGCACGTCGGCCGGGTCGAGGCACTGCACATGGGCGAGTTGATGCAGGCTCGGCCAAGCGCCGTTCGCCTCGCGGGCCGCCTGCAGTCCGTCGAGTGCGGCGCGCAATGCGCCGTCGCCGATCACATGGACATGGATCTGGAAGCGCTCCGCATCGAAGGCTGCAAACAGGTCCTTGACCTGGTTGTGGCCGAACATCAGCGGCGCGTTGCCGCCCAGTGCATCTGAATAGGGTTGCAACATCGTGGCGGTCCTGTTCTCCAGGACGCCATCCAAAAAGAATTTCGCGGAGTGGACCTTGAACAGGTCGCCGCGGCAAGCGGCCCGCATCGCCTTCACGCGCTCAACGGCGCGGCCTGTGTCTTCGTGCGGTTCCACCTTCGCCGTGGCGGCCACGCGCAAGGTGAGTTCGCCCCTGTCTGCCAGCCGCTGATAGACGCGGGCGTGGCGTTCGTTGATGGACGCATCCAGCACACCGGTGATGCCGTGACGGTTGCACAGGGCCTGACCGAAGCGCACGCCCGCCGCAAAGTCATCCTCGGTGATCGCCGGCATGCGTTCACGCGCCCAATCAATGGCGTCTTCGTGCAGCAT
>CALMLK010000349.1 GCA_937868035.1 uncultured Alphaproteobacteria bacterium | reverse complement strand
TTTTTTGTTGTCAGAGCAACTCGACCATGGCCTTGGCGAGGATGAGCAGCGACAGCACCGCCAGCAGCATCAGGATGATGCGGCGAAACTTCGCCTCATCCACGCTCCGGAACGCATGCCCGCCGAGCCAGATGCCCGCGAGCAGGGCCGGGAGATAGAGCGCGGCACGGATGATCGTCTCGCCTGTCACCAGGTCCGCCATGCCCTGCATGAAGACAAGGCCAATCACATCCAGCGCGAGGAAGAAGAAAATGAGCGAGGCGCGGCCCGCCGCTGCACCTGCGGGCGTGGCGAAATAGAACAGGATCACCGGCGGCCCGCCGATGCCGAAGGCGCCGTTGGCGACCCCTGATGCGGTGCCCGCCACCAGCGACAATCCATGACCCGGCATGCCGCGGAAACTGTAGCCACGTCCCATCAAGGCCACGGAAGCCAGCACAAAGATTGCCAATGCGATCTGCATGGGCGCGGCAGGAACCGTGCTGAGAAAATAGACACCGGCGGGCGTTCCGATCACGGCCCCCGCGAGCAGCGGCACGATGGAACGCCAGTGGATGTCACGCCACACCGAGGGCAGCAGGTGCAGGCTCGCCGCAATCTCCATGAGGAAGATCGACGGAAATATCTCCGCCGGCGGATAGATGAGGGACAACGCTGAAATCGCCAGCAGCGAGAAGCCGAAACCGGAAAATCCCCGTACCACTGCCGCCAGGAAGACGATGCCGAGGGCGACGGCCAGCCAGACATCCAGGTGCATACGCGGTCCCGCTCCTTCTTGGCGCGAGACTATCCTGAAATCGGGAGGGGCGCTGCACCAGCGGCGGCCCCGCTCTGGCACCAGCAGCAAAAAGGCCCGGATCGCTCCGGGCCAGTACGCAAAACCGCAACACACAAAATGGAACTAGTGCACCACGCTCAAGGCATGCGCGCTGTCGGGCTCGATGAGGCCGATCATGGCGCCTGTCGCATCGGTCACGACCGCCAGCTTGCCCACACCAGGCACGGCCACGGGCGGGCGCATCACTTCGCCGCCGGAGTTCGAAGTATCTTCCTCCGCCTTGTTGATGTCATCGACGGAGAGATAGGTCATCCAGTGAGAGGGAATTCCCTCGTAATCCGGCGCGGTCAGTTCGAACACGCCGCCCACGGGTTTCCCGTCCTTGCGGGCAATCCAGTAGCCGGATCCATCGGGCAGGCTCGTGGGCTCGAATTCCCAACCCAGGGTGCGGCCATAGAAGGCGAGTGCGGCTTCCGGCTCCCAGGTGTTGAGTTCGTGCCACCAGTGGCGTTGCGGCATGGTCATCTTGTGTTCTCCCTCGCTCAGAAACTCTGATTCATGTCGCCGTGGCGGATAACTGTCTGCGCCGTGGGGCGGGAGAAGGGCTGCATTGTGGCAAGCACACCCGGTGGATTGCCACAATTCAAACCGTTAAGCGGAAGTTAACCGTCGCGATCTAAAGTGGTGCCAGATGTGTGTGCTGCGTTGCGGGGTCAATGATGTCGCGGAATGAAATTCGGCTGGACCAGATCCAGCAGCGTCTCGGTCCGATGAACAAATCGCGCCAGACCCAATTCGACGAATATGGCTACGCCATTCCGCACATGCATGAAGATGAACCCGCAGCGGAAGAGGGCACGACTCTCAACGCCGGCTTCATCGCCACCATCGTTGCGGCAAGTCTCACTGTGGGCATGGGCACGTTCTTTTTCATCGGTGGCGAGACACCCGACCTCGGCATCAACTGGGGCATGGGCGCCAAGACCGAAGAGGGCATGGCACTCTCCGGCTCCGTGCTTGACCCCGTATGCGGGAAAGACTGGAAGGCCGATCTTCCGAACACGGACCAGATGTATTGCTACATGACCCGACAGGTCTATCGACTCTGTGACAAGGGTGAGTTCGATGCTCTGCTCGCGACGATGAAGCGCTACGACAAGGACTACAAGGTCTGGCACCGAAAGTTCATGATGGCCACCTTCAAGACCATCGGCAAGTTGCAGACGCAAGGCATGCAGTTGGGCATGGAAGCTGCCAAGCTGGACATCATGAAGGGTTCGGACAAGGGCCAGGCGGAACAGATGAACAAGGTTCTCGGTGTTGCCGGCAACATCATGAAGCCCACTGATGACATGCTGGCCCAGCGCGCCGGCAAGGTGCCTGAATACCAGTTGGAGACGGCCGCCCTCTCTCTCGTCAAGGCCGGTTACATCACCGCCAAGGACATGAGCCGCGGCAAGCCGGAGTTCCTGACGTCGGCACTGAAGCGCGCCGGCAAGGTGAAGACGATTGCTTGTCCCAACAGGGATTGACCCATGACCTTCGGCCAGTTCCGCCTTCTCGCCAGCACCCTCAGCTTTGCGCTCTTCGGATCATTCTATCTGCCGGGTCTGGGGCCGTCACCCCTGTTCCCATGGCAGGAAGCGCCGCAATCCATCCTCGCCTCCAAATGCGAGCGCCTCTGGCTGGATGAGGCGCGCAATGATCTCGCACTTGAATGTTATCTTGCCTCTCAGACCGACCGGCTGTGCCGGGATGGCGAGAAGGCGCATCTCCTCTATTTCATCTCGCGTTATGAACAATCACGCCGCCAGTACGATGCGAAGCTGTGGGGCTATCTGGTCGGTGTTCGGTTCGGCATGGCAAAGCCGGGCAAGACGGATTCCGCAGGGCGGCGCGAAGACACGCTCGCGAAATTGAACCGCGTGCAAGGCGAGCAGGCCTTGAAGCTCAAGAACGATGCCAACTTCATCAAGGCCGTCAACATGCGCACCCTGATCGATACAGATCTCACCCGCATGGTGAGCAGGCTGGCGGCGAAGGGCTATCTGGAAGCGGATGATTTCGGCTGGCGCGCGCCGGATTGGGTGACGGAAGCCTTCAGCGATGACCTGAAGGTAACGCCCGCCTGCAAGCAGCCCGCGGCCTAGACCAACACCCGCTGTTCTTCTTCACCGGCATCCTCGGTATCACTCTCGGCAAGGGTCCAGATCATCAGCACACTGAGGATCGAGATGTAGCCATCCAGCGCATAGTGCCATCCGAAGTAGACGGACCCGAACAGGATGATTCCGGCATAGGCCCAGGCAATGCGCCCGGCAATGCGGTGGCGGCTGGCAAGGAACAGGGCGTTGAGGAAGGCGAGCGCCACGTGCAGGCTTGGCATCGCTGAAATGCCGGTGCCCAGCACCGTGTGCTGCGAGGTGTAGGACGAATAGAGATAGTCCGTGAGCCCCAGCGTCTTGGGCCCCGCCGGACTCGCCTTCAAGGCGGTGATCAGGTCGGCGAAACGGTCGCCGCCCATCATCCGGTCGTAGAAGACCGGGCCAGCCGAGGAGCCCGCGATCCGCACCAGCGAACTGAGCAGGATGACGCTGAGCGCGAAGGAGACAAAATAGCGCTCCCGGCTGTCCTTGTCGGAAATGAAGGCCGCGTAGACCAGAACGCCGGCAATCTCCACGAACCAGAGCTGCGAATAGAGAGCGAAAAGAATGGAATCGAGCGACTCAGGGAAAATCGCCCGGGCGATTCGCCACGGGTCGGTGAAATGGAGGGCTGCATCCATGTCGGCCAGCACCTCGTCGGCATGGAACGGCACGATGAAGGAGTACTCATGCTTCAGCGTGGTGAAGGCACTGGCGGAGACCACCAGCACGGCCATGATGGCCAGGGCACCCATACCCCGGGTGCGGAGCTTCCAGCGCAGGAATGAGAGAGGGTGGGCAGGGGCGTGGTACATGGCCGCCCCCACGAGCCCCAGCAGCAGCAGCACCGGCAGGAGGAAATAGAATCGGAGGATGGGGTAGGCCCCCAGCACCTCCAGGAAGGTGTTGGGGAACAGGATGAAGGCCATGGCACTATAGAGCAGGCAGAAAGCCGCGACCTTCTGCGACATGCTCGGCATGTCCACCCATTGCTTGACCTGTTCCATCCGTGACTCAGTTCCTGGCACTCACTGCTGTTCTTGTAGCGGGGCAGGCGTAAGCAATTTGTAAACCATGCCGATTCTGCAGTGCAGCAATCATGGCGCGGCGCAAAAACGACGCACGATGTCGCATTCGGTTCATTAAGTGGCTGAAAGTCATGCCTTTTTGGCAAAAAGCCGTGCGCAATCAAAACTGTTGACGGCGGCGTGGCCAAACAGTAGAAGCGCCCCAACTTCCGAGACTGCAGGCCGTCGGAGCTTTGCGCTCACGAAACGCTGACACGGAAGGAAAGAAAAGACATTCAAGAACACGCCCTCCAGACCTGGCCGGTTTGCAGGGCCTCTGGTTTTGAGCACTGGAAGGTTCCGGACCGGACCATCCACGTGCTTTTTGTCGTGTTTGAACCCCGGTTCGCAGAATTTTTGCCAAGGTAGAGATAAGGCACAATGCCGACGATCAACCAGTTGCTGCGCAAAGCCCGCACGAAGCCCACCTATCGCAACAAGGTGCCGGCGATGCAGGCTTGCCCCCAGAAGCGCGGTGTTTGCACCCGTGTGTACACCACGACCCCGAAGAAGCCGAACTCTGCTCTCCGCAAGGTGGCCAAGGTTCGCCTCACCAACGGTTTTGAAGTGGTGAGCTACATTCCGGGCGAAGGCCATAACCTTCAGGAACACTCCGTGGTCCTGATCCGCGGCGGCCGTGTGAAGGATCTCCCCGGCGTTCGTTATCACATCATCCGCGGCGTGCTCGATACGCAGGGCCTGCCGAAGCGCCGCCAGCGCCGTTCCAAATACGGCGCCAAGCGTCCGAAGTAAGAGAGGTCAGAAATGTCCCGTCGCCATCGCGCAGAAAAGCGTCTGATCAACCCGGATCCGAAGTTCGGTGATCTGATCGTGTCCAAGTTCATGAACAACCTCATGGAGCAGGGCAAGAAGTCGGTCGCCGAAACCATCGTTTACGGTGCGCTCGAAACCATCCAGAACAAGGCCAAGGCCGACCCGGTCCAGATGTTCCATCAGGCCCTCGACAACGTTGCTCCCGCAATCGAAGTGCGCTCGCGCCGCGTCGGTGGTGCCACGTATCAGGTTCCGGTCGAAGTCCGCGCCGAGCGCCGCCAGGCTCTCGCCATCCGCTGGATCATCACCGCTGCCCGCAACCGCAACGAAAAGACCATGGTTGAGCGCCTCTCCGGCGAATTGCTGGACGCAGCCAACAACCGAGGCACCGCTGTGAAGAAGCGCGAAGACACCCACAAGATGGCCGAAGCCAACCGCGCCTTCAGCCACTACCGCTGGTAAGAGAAAATCATGGCCCGCCAATACGCTCTCGAAGACTATCGCAACTTCGGCATCATGGCCCACATCGATGCCGGCAAGACGACGACGACCGAGCGCATCCTCTACTACACCGGCAAGAGCCACAAGATCGGCGAAGTGCACGACGGCGCCGCCACCATGGACTGGATGGAGCAGGAGCAGGAGCGCGGGATCACGATCACGTCCG
>CALMLK010000348.1 GCA_937868035.1 uncultured Alphaproteobacteria bacterium | reverse complement strand
ATTGCGCGAGAGTGTGCGCAGGCTGCCTGCCGCGAGGGAGCGGATGGCAACGGCAAGAAGCGGCAGGGCCGCCGCAATCTGCAGGTAGGGATCGGTGAGGTAGCCGTCGATTGCGGCCGGCGAGATCAGGGCCTGGGCGATGATGCCGCCCGTGTCGATCCCTTCATCCACGAGATGGATGGTGACGCCGCAGTTTGCAGGGTCGTTGTTGTAGAGCGCCCAGTAGCCGCCGTGGGCACCGCGGTACATGGGTGTGATGCCCTGGTGCGTATTGATGAAGGTCGCCTTGATCGCCGACAGCAGGTTCTTCCTGAGGATGCGCGTGCCGTTGACGATCACGACATCGGGTTTGCGCTCGGCGATGAGGGCAATGGAGTCGGGGGCGTTGATGTTCTCGACGCTGTGGATGGCGGGCGTGAACGGCTGCTGGCGCTCGAGGTCATGGTCGCGGCAGATGGCGCGGATGCGGCGTTCCGACTGGTAGGCAAGGACAGGCCGGATCAGGGCCACGAAGGCCATTTGCGAGAGCACGGATGGCCAGCCCTGCTTGCGGGCGCGGTTCTTCACCAGTGCAGCCTTCGTCACCGGCTGCTCGATGATGGCATCGAACAGCCCGAACTCCCGCACCAGCCTGTTGTAGACGATCCAGGTCGTGGGATGATCGCTGCCGATCAGCAGGAGGCGCAGTGGTGAGGTGTTTGGAACCATGACGCCAGCGTTTTAGTGGCGACCCCGCAACGAAGCGTTAACGTGCACCGCGCGCCCTGATGCCCGCACCGCGTGTGGCGGTCAGGCCGGTTTCGCGTTGTTGAGGCCGCAGAGAAGGATGTCGAGGACGGCGCGGCGGACCCTTTCCCGGTCGGGCGGGCCGTCGGTGATGGCCTCCACCTGGGCGGCGAAGTCAGCGTAGTGCTGGGTCACGGCCCAGATCGCGAAGATGAAGTGGACCGGATCGAGCGGGCGCAGCCGCCCTTCCGCCACCCAGCGGCGCAGCACCAGGGCCTTGGCCTCCACCAGATCCTTCAGTGGACCTTTCAGGAATTTCCCGACATGGGGCGCGCCGTGCAGGATCTCGTTGGCGAAGAGGCGCGAGGCGGCCGGGCGTTCGAACGTCATGTCAAGCTTGGCCGAGATGTAGCGGGTGAGTTCGCTCACCGGGTCGGCGGCAGCGTCGAGCGTGCGCAGCGGTTCCAGCCAGTCGGCCAGGGTGCGCTCCAGCACCGCTTCATAAATGTCGTCCTTGCGGCGGAAGTAATAGAGGAGGTTGGGCTTGGACAATCCGCAGCGGGCGGCGATCTGGTCGATGGTGCCGCCGCGATAGCCATAGGCGGAGAATACCTCCAGGGCCGCGTCCAGAATGATCTGCTCGTTCTGCGACTGGATGCGCGTTTTCCGTTCAGGCTTTGCCTGGGGCTTGGGCATGGACCTAGCCTGATAAATCTTGATCAAATGGTCAAGTGCGGTTAGCCTTCCCGGCAACAAGAAAAAACCTTCGGGGAGAATGCCGTGGCGGCAGCCGTGATCGAGGCCAAGGACCTCAGCTTGACGTTCCAGACGGCTGACAGCCCGGTCTATGCGCTTTCGAAGGTCAACCTGACGGTGGCGGATGGTGACTTCGTGTCCTTCATCGGCCCTTCCGGCTGCGGCAAGACCACGCTCCTGCGCGTCATCGCCGATCTGGAGCAGGCGACCTCCGGCAGCCTCACCGTCAACGGCCTCACGCCCCATGCGGCGCGGCTCGCCCGGGCCTATGGCTATGTGTTCCAGGCGCCCGGCCTGTTCCCGTGGCGGACGGTGGAAAAGAACGTGGCCCTGCCGTTGGAGATCATGGGCATCGAAGGCGCTGCCGAACGGGTGAAGCGCAATCTCGATCTCGTCAACCTTGGCGGTTTCGAAAAGAAATTTCCCTGGCAGTTGTCGGGCGGCATGCAGCAGCGCGTGTCCATCGCCCGCGCGCTGGCGTTTGATCCCAAGCTGCTGCTGATGGATGAACCCTTCGGTGCGCTTGACGAGATCGTGCGCGACAAGTTGAACCAGCAGTTGCTCGACCTGTGGGCGCGGACGCTGAAGACGGTGGTGTTCGTCACGCACTCGATCCCGGAGGCGGTGTTCCTCTCCACCAAGATCGTGGTGATGAGCCCGCGGCCCGGCCGCATCATCGATGTCATCGAGACCAACCTGCCGCGCGACCGCACGCTCGACTTCCGCGAGGCGCCGGAGTTCCTCAAGCTGGCACACCGCGTGCGCGAGGGCCTGAAGGCGGGGCACAGCTATGAAGACTGAGCGCGGCCAGGCGATCCCCGTTCTCATCGTCTGCCTCGTGCTTGTGGTGGTGTGGTATCTCGCCTGCATCCCCATGAATGCGGTGCTCACCTCGGCCAAGATCGAGGCGGCGGGGGGCGGGCTTGCCGCCACGCTACGGGAAAGCTGGAACCATCCCCGGCCCGTGATCCCCGCACCGCACCAGGTTCTGGTGGAAGTGTGGAACACGGTGTTCATGATCGCGCCGTGGAAGGTGAAGTCGCTGCTCTATCATTGCTGGGTGACGCTGTCGTCGACGCTGGTCGGTTTCACCATGGGCACCCTGCTGGGTGTCGGCCTCGCCATTCTCATCGTTCATTCCCGGCTCCTGTCGAAGGCGCTGATGCCGTGGATCATCGCCTCGCAGACCATCCCCATCCTCGCCATCGCGCCGATGATCATCGTGGTGCTGGGGGCCATGGGCTTCACCGGGCTTCTGCCCAAGGCGCTCATCTCCACCTATCTCTGCTTCTTCCCCGTGACGATCGGCATGGTGAAGGGGCTGATGTCGCCGGATGTCATTCACCGCGACCTGATGCGCACTTACAATGCCAGTGCCGCGGAGACACTGTGGAAGCTCAGGCTGCCGGCCTCGGTGCCCTATCTCTTCACGTCGCTCAAGATCGCCATCGCCATTGCACTTACCGGCGCCATCGTCGGTGAATTGCCGACGGGCGCCATCGCCGGTATCGGGGCGCGCCTTCTTGTCGGCTCCTACAACGGCCTGACCATGATGATCTGGTCGGCACTGGTGGCGGGCTCCGTCATGGCGGCGACGCTGGTCTGGCTCGTGGGCTACGCCGAGCGCAAGACGCTCGCCCGCATGGGTGTGCGCTCATGACGGCGTGGCGCAATCTCCTGGCCCCCGCCCTCCTGGGCGTGGCGCTGCTGGTGATCTGGGAGGTGGCCTGCCGCGCCATTCCCATTCCGCAGGTGCTGCTGCCTGCGCCGTCGGTGATCGCCGCGCGGATCGCAACCGAGATACCGCTGCTCGGCTACGACTTCTTCAAGACGGTGCTGCAGGCGGTGATCCCGGGCTGGGTCATCGGCTGTGCGGCGGGGCTTGCCGTGGCGCTTCTGTGTGACCGTTTCGATTTCCTCCGGCGCGGTCTGTTGCCACTCGGGAACTTCTTCTCGGTGCTGCCGCTCGTTGGCGTGGCCCCCATCATGGTGATGTGGTTCGGCACGGGCGTTGCCCCCAACATCGCCGTCGTCGTGATCATGACCTTCTTCCCCATGCTGGTGA
>CALMLK010000347.1 GCA_937868035.1 uncultured Alphaproteobacteria bacterium | reverse complement strand
TCGGCCGCCGTCAACGCGCTGCTGCTTGAAGCTCATGCGGGCGGCAAACTCGTGCTCAACGATCCCGCCCGGCCGTCGATCGATTGCGGCTACACCGTCATCGCCATGGGCAAACATGGCGCGGGCGAACTCAACTATTCCAGTGACATTGACCTGATCGTCCTCTTCGATCCCGAGACCATGCCTGTCGCGGAGGGGCAGGAGGCTTCATCAATTGCGATCCGCATCACCCGCAAACTGGTGAGTCTGCTTCAGGACGTGGATGAAAACGGCTACGTCTTCCGGACCGACCTTCGCCTGCGCCCCGACCCCCGCGCCACCCAGGTCGCAATCGCCATCGAGGCGGCGGCCAACTACTACGAAAACCTTGGCCAGAACTGGGAACGCGCCGCCTACATCAAGGCCCGCGCCGCAGCGGGCGACATCGCGCTGGGAGAGGAATTCCTGGCGCGGCTCCGCCCTTACGTCTGGCGCAAGTACCTCGACTTCGCCTCCATCTCCGATGTGCAGTCGTTGATCCGGCAAATCCACGCCGTGAAGGGCCATGGCGAAATCGCCGTTGAAGGTCACAATCTCAAGCTCGGCCGCGGCGGCATCCGCGAGATCGAGTTCTTCGTCCAGACGCAACAATTGATCGCCGGAGGCCGCAATCCCAAACTGCGGGGGCGCTCGACATTGGCGATGTTGCAGGCCTTGGCCGACGCGCGCTGGATCACGCCGGACACGGCCGCCGAACTGACCGAGTGCTACATCGCACTGCGCACCTTCGAACACCGCGCCCAGATGATCGATGACCAGCAGACCCACCACGTGCCGTCGAAGCCCGAGGCTTTCGAGAATTATGCACGCCTCTGCGGCTGCGGTCATGGTGGTGCCCTTGCGGGAAAATTGCGGGGCGTGCTGGAGACGGTTCAGCGCCATTCCTCGCGCCTGTTCGAAACCTCGGATGCGCTGGCTGGCGAGAGCGGCAGCCTCGTTTTCACTGGCGGCGAGGATGATCCCGAAACCATCGAGACTCTGGAACGCATGGGCTTCCAGCAGCCGTCGGAAGTCTCCGCCACCATTCGCGGCTGGCATTTCGGGCGCTATGCGGCGACCCGCACCCGCCGTGCCCGTGAAGACCTGACCGAATTGATGCCGGTCTTGCTGCAGGCCTTGGCGCGCGATGGCGATGCCGACCGCGCTTTCACCTCCTTCGACCGTTTCCTCTCCGGCCTTGGCGCGGGCGTTCAGCTCTTTGCCATGTTGAAGGCGAATCCTGGGCTTCTCGACCTGATTGCCCGCATTCTCGGAACCGCGCCGCGCCTGGCGGAAGGCATGAGCCGCCGTCCGCGCGTGCTGGAAGCGGTGCTCGAACCGGGCTTCTTCGGGCCGCTGCCCCCGCGTGAGCAGGTGCAGGCCCTGGCCGACCAAATTCTCCCGGCCGATTTGTCGCTGGAAGACGCCATGGACCGTGCCCGCGTGCTGGGCCGCGAACAGCAATTCCGTGTGGGCGTGCGCGTGCTCTCCGACACCCTGTCGGCCGAAGAGGCGGGCACGGGCTTCGCCAACATCGCCGACATGATGATCGGGCACCTGCTTGCGGCATCCCGCCGGGACATGGAAACCCGTCACGGCCCGATCGAACAGGGTCGCGTCGCGGTGATCGCCATGGGCAAATTGGGCGGGCGCGAAATGACGGCCTCATCAGATCTCGACCTCATCCTGATCTACGATCATCCGCAGGATGTGAGCCAGTCCTCAGGAGTACGTCCGCTCAGTGCCGGGCAATATTACCAGAGGCTCACACAGCGTTTCGTCTCTGCTCTCACGGTGCCCACTGCCGAGGGGCCGCTCTACGAGGTCGACATGCGCCTCCGCCCATCAGGCAGCAAGGGACCGGTGGCTGCAAGTTTCCCGAGCTTCAAGGCCTATCACGCCGAAAGTGCCTGGACCTGGGAGAAGCTCGCCATGACCCGCGCCCGCGTGGTGGCTGGCGACGCCAGCCTGGTCGCCGAGCTGGAGGATGCCATCAACGGCTTCCTCTCCGCCCACCGCGACGAGGCTGCCACCCGAAAGGATGTGGTCGACATGCGCAGTCTGATGCTGCGCGAACATCTCCCCAAGACCGTGTGGGACATCAAGCGCATGCGGGGCGGCCTTGTGGAACTGGAGTTCATCGCCCAGTTCCTGCAACTGCTGCATGCCCATGATCACCCCGGCGTGCTGCGCACCAACACGGTGGCAGCGTTCGAAGCCTTGCAAGCTGCGTCTGTTCTCACGGTCGCCGATGCAGCCCAGTTGATCGAGGCCTCGCGTCTTTTCCACCGGCTCACGCAAGTGCTGCGGCTCTGCCTCGATCACACCTTCGAACCCGACAAGGCTCTGCCAGGCTTGAACCGGGCCATTGCTGCCGCTGCCCAGGTGCCGGACGTGCGCATTGCCGAGGACGTGCTGCGGGAAAAGGAGGCCGGCATTGCCGCCCTCTTTGACCGTCTGGTGGGGCCGCCCGCACCCTGAACCGGCCTGCGGAAAAAATCGTGAACATCAGCGACGGAATCTCACGGGCCGTCCGTCTTGTGTGTGGAAACCGGTTCCAAACATGACAATCGACGGCAACACATCAGGAGATCAACGTGAGGAAAACCATTGTTCTGGCAGCCGGTCTGGCCCTTCTTGCGGTCGGCACAGCCTTCGCCAATGAACCCTATCTGCCCCGCACCCAGAAGGGTTTCGACAAGGCAGACGCCAACCATGACGGCAAACTCGCCTTGGCGGAATTCACCCCGCTGGCCGAACGGCGCCTGCAGAAAATGGACGGTAACGGTGACAAGGCCGTGACAGCCGCGGAAATCGAGGCCCGCCTGCAGGAGGTGCTGAAGCGCCGCCTGGAACGCACCATGGCCCTCATGGATACCAACAAGGATGGGTCAATCACCCAGCGGGAACTCGACAAGATCGCCACCGACATGTTCAATAGCGCCGACACCGACAAGGATGGAGACCTGAGCATGGCGGAAGCCCACGACTTCAAGCGTGGTGTCTGGCGCAAGGGATATGTGGCGCAACCAGCCCCATCCGCCGGAACAGGCAACTGACGGAGACGCCTTGGCCATCACGCCATACCGCGAACGGCCCGTGGCGGGTCTGCATCAGGCCACTGATGCGGACCTGCTGGTGCATGCCGGGCGGCGTGAAGCCCACGCCTTTGCCGCGCTGGTGGACCGGCATTTCCCCGTCGTTCACCGCGTGGTGTGGCGGATGATGAATGGACACGCCGATGCCGAAGATGTGGCACAGGAGGCCTTCCTGCGGCTGTGGCGCGATCCTTCCCAGGTGCGCGAGGGACCAGCCCTGCGGGGATGGCTCATTCGCGTTGCGAGCAACATTGTGATGGACCGTTTCAGGGTCAGACCCATGCTGGACTTGGACGAGACAGGCGAACTGGCCGATGGCCGGGGAACGGCGGAGGATGCGATGGACAGAAGCCGCGCCGTCGCCACCATCGACGCTGCCGTTGCAGGCCTTCCCGAACGGCAGAAGCTGGCGATGACGCTGGTGCATTTCGAACAGATGACCAACATCGCCGCCGCCGCCATCATGGACGTCAGCGTGGATGCCCTTGAATCCCTTCTGGCGCGGGCCCGCCGCAGCCTCAAGGAACGCCTAGCCCCCGACAAGTCAACGCTGCTGGCGACGCTCGCCGCAGAAAGGACCTGAGCCATGAACCGCAACCATGAACCCATGACTGACCGGGAACTTGATCTCCTGCTGGCCCATGCAACAGTGCCATCATTGCCGGAAGGTGCGCGCGACCGGCTGATGCAGCGGCTTGCGGGCGAAGCATCGTCACCACCCGCAAATACGGTTGTTCCGTTCCGGCGGTCGGCGGCAGCGCCCTCGCGGATTGGCTGGCTGGCGGGCTTGCCGCTTGCCGCGTCATTGGCGCTCGGCATCTACCTGGGCAGCGGCGGCACGCTTGAGAGTTATTTGCCGTCCACCGCTTACGACATGCTGGCCGGGAACAGCGACGACGCCGTCACCGGCATCGAAGATGTGGAAAGTTTCAACGAGGACGATCTTTCATGAGCGACGCGATGACACCGATGGAACCGCCGGTGACGCCAGATCCGCCCACCCGCCGCCCGTGGCTGCCACAATTGCGTTCACGCTGGTGGACGCTCCTGCTCGGCGTCTCCTTGATGGCGAACCTGCTGGTGATCGGGCTGGCCCTGGGCTTCGGCTTTGAAGGCCGCCGGGCTGAGCGCCTGATGGGCGCGAGCTACATCCAGATGATCCCTCGCGATTTCCTCCGCAACCTGCCACGCGAGCGGCGGGAAGAGCTGATGGGGATCGTGCACGACAAGCTGCATCAACTGCGGGAACTCCGCGCCACGTCCGACGCTTCGCCGCTCAAACTTGCCGAAGCGCTGGAAAAACCAGATGCAAGCGACGCTGAAGTCCGTGCGGCCGTCGAAGCCTTTGCGACAGGCAACGGCAGTCTCGCAGCGGGTGGCGCAGGCGTCACCATGGAAATCGTCGGCAAGCTGACTCCGGATGAACGCAAGGCACTCGCCCAGGCCATCCGCGACCGGGCCGAACGCGCCGCGCGCCGCCGCCGCAATTGAAGAGGCTCAGGCCGAGGGCAGGGTGACCGTCACGGTTGTCCCGCGGCCCACCACGCTCACGATGTCGAGCGTGCCGTTGTGCAGTTCCACCAGTGAGCGCGAAATGGCGAGGCCAAGGCCTGAACCGCCGCGGCTTTTGGTAAACTGGTTTTCCACCTGCTCGAAGGGCCGGCCAAGCTTCTGAATGTCCCGTTGCGGAATGCCAATGCCCGTATCGGTGATTGTGAACACGAAGTTGGTCGCGGTCGTTCGCCCGCTGATCGTCACTTTCCCGCCTTCGGGTGTGAACTTCACCGCATTGGAGAGCAGGTTGATCATGACCTGCTTGAGGGCGCGGCGATCGGCGCGGAATGGGCGCGCATTCTCGCTGTCCTGAACAAGTGTCAACTTGCCCTCGGCTGCGCGCGGCCCCACGAGACGCATCACTTCCTCCAGGAGAGAGGGGAACGACAATTCACTGATCTCGAGGTCGAGACGGCCGGCCTCGATCTTCGACATGTCGAGAATGTCGTTGATGACGTCGAGCAGGAATTGGCCGCTACGGCGAATGTCGTTTGCGTATTCGATATACTTCGGCGTGCCCAGCGGACCGAAGAACTCGTTCGTCATAACCTCGCTGAAGCCGATGATGGCATTGAGCGGCGTGCGCAACTCATGACTCATGTTCGCGAGGAATTCGGACTTGGAGCGGTTCGCCGCCTCGGCGCGCGCCTTTTCGCTCGCGTACTTGTCCGCCAGTTCGGCGAGGCGCTGCGATTGTTCTTCGGCTGTCTGCCGTTCCTTCTGCAGGTCGCGCACGGCCTCCATCAGGGTCTTTTCAGACGACAGCAGGTTCTCCTCCTGCTTTTTCAGCGGCGTGATGTCAGTGCCCACGGATACGAAGCCACCGTCCTTGGTGCGCCGCTCGTTGATCTGCAGCCAGCGCCCATCCGCAAGTTGCACTTCGACGGAACGCGCCCCGGACTTGTCGATGATCTGCCCCGGCACATAC
>CALMLK010000346.1 GCA_937868035.1 uncultured Alphaproteobacteria bacterium | reverse complement strand
TCAGCCAGAAGGGTTCACCCACAAGCATGATGCCGCCATCGCGCAGGCTCTGGCGCAACAGCGCAATCGTCCCCGCCACGCCGCCGCCGATCCACGTGGCGCCCACGCAGGCCGCCACGTCAACCTTCTCATCCGCCACGTAGCCCGCCGCATCGCCATGGCTAAAGGTCACGCGGTCGGCCACGGCCAGTTCCACCGCGCGCGCTTTCGCCTGCGCCGTGAAGAGCACGCTCTTGTCGATGCCATGGCCGCGAATGCCATGGTCGCGAGCCCAGGTGCAGAGCATCTCGCCAGAACCGCTGCCGAGATCGAGCACCGTCGCCTCCCGCGCCATGCGCAA
Source organism: uncultured Alphaproteobacteria bacterium (assembly GCA_937868035.1). Classification (GTDB taxonomy): domain Bacteria; phylum Pseudomonadota; class Alphaproteobacteria; order Rhizobiales; family Aestuariivirgaceae; genus Aestuariivirga. Next base: position 3,112 of record CALMLK010000346.1, on the reverse strand, counting down.
CGCCGCGCCGAGAGTTGCGAATTTTTCCGGCGTGAATGGATTGTGGATGCGATGCGCGCGTTCGCTGATGGTGAAGATGCGGGGGATGTCCATGGGCGGCGTCTCCGGTGTTCCAACCAAAACGGGGCGGCGCATGTCTGCGGCCGCCCCGTGTGTTCAGTGTCTCGTGTCCGGCTTACTGCGGGATGGCGGCGTAGGCGCCGTTGCTCCAGCGGTTGATGTCGTACTTGGCATCCTTCAGGTCACCCTTGGCGTCGAAGGTGACGGGGCCGACGACCGTGCTGATGGCCGTGCCATCCTTCAGCACTTCGGCAACCTTCGCCGGATCATCCGAGCCTGCCTTTTCGATGCCCTGCGCGAAGGCCTGGATCACGGCATAGGAGAACAGCGTGAAGCCATCCGGCTTGAAGCCGCCGGCCACGATCTTGGCCACGGCGTCCTTCGCTTCGGGGCGGGCCTGCGGGTCGGACGGGAAGGCAAACAGCGTGCCCTCGGCCGCGGGGCCGGCAACCTGCCAGAACTCGTTTGTTGCAATGGAGTCCGGCATGATCAGCTGCAGCTTCACGCCCTGTTCCGCCGCCTGGCGCAGGATGAGTCCGGCTTCCGGATGATAGCCGCCGAAATACAGAACGTCGGCCTTGGCTTCCTTCAGCTTGGTGACGACGGCGTTGTAGTCCTTTTCGCCGGCGTTGATCGCCTCGTTGAACACTTCGGTCATGCCGTTGGCATTCATCGATGCCTTCACCGCGTCGGCAACGCCCTTGCCGTAGGCGGTCTTGTCGTTGAGCAGCGCCACGTTCTTGCCGGCATAGGTCTTGGCGATCCACGGACCGATGAAGGCGCCCTGTGCGTCGTCACGGGTGTAGAGGCGCATGATGGTGCTCCAGCCCTTTTCCGCCGCCGCATCGGTCATCACCGGGTTGGAAGAGGCGGGGCTCATCATCATCACGCCGTTGTCGGCATAGACTTCCGAGGCCGGAATGGAAGAACCCGAACAGGCGTGGCCATCCACGAAGCGGATGCCCGAGGCAATGATGCGGTTGGCCACCGACACGGCCTGCTTGGGATCGCACTGGTCATCTTCGAACTGCAGCTTGACCTGACGGCCGAGCACGCCACCCTTGGCGTTGATGGCATCGGCGGCGGCCTGCGCGCCCTGCTTGAACTGATCACCGATCGAGGCCAGCGGCCCGGTGAGCGGGCCTGCCACCGCAAAGGTAATGTCTTCGGCCCGTGCGGCCGTTGCCATCAGGAGGCCCATGGCCACACCGAGGAGTAAACTGCGTTTCATCTTTCTGCTCCATGTCAAATGCCGCAATGCTGCGGCAGGCGCTCCAGGGGGAACGCCAGTCTTCCGTCCGTTTCACCTGTCCGTCGGGAGGCTGGGAAGCGTGATCCGGGCCCGGCCGAACGCCGGCGGAGAAACGCGAGGGAATCTACGGGACATATCCAATCACAGGCCCGCGCGGCCCGCAATCAACCGCGCCAGTGACACGCGGCGACATGATGTAGCACGGCGGGGGCTTGCGTTATTCCTCGACGTAGAAGGGTTCCACCTTGCCCGAAACCCGCACCGTCATGGGGTTGCCGTAGCGATCCTTGGTCTTGCCGCCCGTGGGAATGCGCACCCAGCCCTCCGACACGCAATATTCCTCGACATTGGTTTTCACCACCCCGTTGAAACGGATGCCGATGGCATGCTCCAGCACCGCCTTGTTGAAATGCGGGCTGCGCGGGTCGGTGCTCAGATGGTCGGGCAGGGCGGGTTTCGGGGCGGGGGAGGTATCAGACACGCGGCAAGTCCTTCTTTTTGTCGGCCCGCGTGTACCCGAAGTCGCGGACATGTGCAAAACGGCCAGAGGCAGCCCTCCCGTGTAAACTTGTGCACTGCGGCACGGAGGCCCTTTTTTCCCGGCTGTTGCGCGGTTATAGGACCGTCACACAGGGCGCGAGACGGGAACCTCCAGGCATGATGAAGATCATTACCGGCAACAGCAACAAGCCGCTCGCCGAGGCGATCTGTTCCTACCTCCACATGCCCATCACCAAGGCGGTTGTCCGCCGCTTCAACGACATGGAAGTCTTCGTTGAAATCCAGGAGAACGTCCGCGGCCAGGACATGTTCGTGGTGCAGTCCACAAGTTTCCCCGCCAACGATCACCTGATGGAACTGCTGATCATCACCGACGCGCTGCGCCGCGCCTCGGCCAAGCGCATCACCGCCGTGATCCCCTATTTCGGCTACGCCCGGCAGGACCGCAAACCCGGACCCCGCACGCCGATCTCGGCGAAACTCGTCGCCAACCTCATCACCCATGCGGGCGCCGACCGCGTGCTGACGATGGATTTGCACGCAGGCCAGATCCAGGGCTTCTTCGACATTCCCACGGACAACCTGTTTGCCGGCCCCGTCTTTGTGCGGGACATCAAGCAGCACAATGATGTGGCAAACACCGTCGTCGTCTCGCCGGACGTGGGCGGCGTGGTGCGTGCCCGGGCGCTGGCCAAGCGCCTCGATTGCCCGCTCGCCATCGTCGACAAGCGCCGCGAGCGCGCCGGTGAATCCGAAGTGATGAACATCATCGGCGAAGTGAAGGGCAAGTCCTGCATCCTGATCGACGACATCGTCGACTCGGGCGGCACGCTGTGCAACGCCGCCGAAGCCTTGCTGGAGCAGGGCGCCAAGGATGTCACGGCCTACATCACCCACGGCGTGCTGTCGGGCGGTGCCGTGGCGCGCATCACGTCTTCGAAACTGAAAAATCTTGTCATCACCGACTCGATTCAACCCACGGAAGCAGTGCGGGTCGCCCGCAACATCCGCGTGATTTCCATCGCCTCCCTGATTGGCGAAGCCATCGGCCGCACCAGCCGCGAAGAAAGCGTCTCCAGCCTGTTTGAATAAGCGGGCAAATCGCCCTACATAGGCGCGATGCAGCAGCCCGCCATCGCCGTCCGCGGCGTTTCCAAGACATATGCCACGGGCCTGACGGCTCTCAAGGCGGTCAACCTCGACATCGAGCCCGGCGAGATTTTCGCGCTGCTGGGCCCCAATGGCGCGGGCAAGACGACGCTCATCAACATCATCTGCGGGATCGTGATGAAATCGGGC
>CALMLK010000345.1 GCA_937868035.1 uncultured Alphaproteobacteria bacterium | reverse complement strand
TTCCTCCGGCAGAACCGTGGCGACCTTGGCGACGGCATCCTGCGCGGCGCGCACCAGATCACGGTCGCCGCGCCGCATCACCCAGCGCAGGCCCAGCATCACCGCTTCCACCTCGTCGGTGGTGAACATGAGGGGCGGCAGGTCGTAGCCCTGGCCCAGCACATAACCGACGCCTGCTTCGCCACGGATGGGAACGCCATCGGCCACCAAGTCGGCTATGTCGCGATAAAGGGTGCGGAGCGAGACCTCCAGTTCCTCGGACATGCTCTGTCCCCGCACCGGTCGGCGGTGACGGCGGAGAATCTGTATGATGCGGAGCAATCGGTCAGCGCGTCTCATGGCTGTCCCATAGCCTAGCCCTGCTGACAGCATGTTGTCAGCAGCTGTCAGCAAGGGTGGATTTCGATCTGGCCCTATGCCGCGGCGGGCGCGGCGGCTACAAGGCTGCAAACACAGATCGAGGACAGCATGCCGAAACTTCCCATCATCATCGACACGGACCCCGGCCAGGACGATGCACTCGCCATCATGCTGGCGCTGGCTTCGCCTGAACTTGATGTCCTCGGCATCACCGCCGTCGCCGGAAACGTGCCGCTGGCGCTCACCCAGAAGAACGCCCGCAAGATTTGCGAACTTTCAGGCAAGCCCGAGACCAAGGTGTTCGCTGGCGCCATCCGGCCCATGGTGCAAGCCCTCGTCACCGCCGAACATGTGCATGGCCGCACGGGGCTGGATGGGCCGGTGCTGCCCGAACCCACCATGCCGCTGCAACCGCAACATGGCGTGGACTTCATCATCGAAACGCTGATGACGCGCCCAGCCGGCACGGTGACACTGTGCACGCTCGGACCGTTGACCAACGTCGCGCTGGCGCTGGTGAAGGAGCCACGCATCGCGTCCCGCATCAAGCGCATCGTCGCCATGGGCGGCGGCTTCTTCGAAGGCGGCAACGTGACGCCGGCGGCGGAGTTCAACATCTACGTGGACCCGCATGCGGCGCGCATCTGCCTGTCATCCGACATTCCCTTCACGCTCATTCCGCTGGATTGCACCCATCAGGCACTGACCACGGCCAAGCGCGTGGCGCGGTTCCGCGCCATGAAGAACAAGTCGGGGCCGGCTTGCGCTGATCTGCTGGAGTTCTTCGAGCGCTTCGACGAACAGAAATACGGCACCGATGGCGGCCCGCTGCACGACCCATGCGTGATCGCCTGGCTGTTGCAGCCCGGCCTTTTCACCTCGCGGGACGTGAATGTCGCGGTGGAATGCGAGAGCAATCTCACCATGGGCATGACGGTGATCGACTGGTGGCGGGTGACGGACCGGAAGGCCAATGCCACGGTCTGCCGCGGCATTGATGCCGAGGGGTTCTTTAACCTGTTGTCGGAACGGATCGAGACGCTGGCCTAGCCAGCGAGAACGGCCACGGGGGCAAGGGTGGCTGCGGCAATCGCCAATGCCATGAGCAGCAGAAGCAACCGGGCGCGGCGGCGGCCACGTTCCTTGTGATCGAGCTCTTCCGTGAAGCTGTTCGACATGCGGCGAGGTGTGAACCGATTCTGGTTCACCGGAAAATGATTCTTTTCAAAGACTTGTGCGCCGCCGTACATCTTAACAATCCGTAAACGCGGCCGAAGTCCCGCCGCTGATTCCACCGTATACGGAGCATTTCGGCCAGCCAAGTGGCCGGAATGCGCCAAAATCATGAACTTGGGGACGTTTTATCAGGGTACGGATGAGTGCAGGCTGAAGCCAGCGTTCAGATTCGATTCATCGGGCATTTGCCGCAAGGACAACCGGTGGCCCGCCAGAAGCGCGCCATGAAGGAGCGCATGGCCCTCTCTATCTGCGCTTCACCCACACGGCGATGTCGTGGAAGGCCCCGCCGCCGGCGGGCGCGGGCTGGTCGGCCCCCGTGAGGCTGTTGATGCCGCAGCCCGTCTGGTGGTCCTCGTTCTTCCAGATGCCTTCGGCGATCAGCACACCGCGTTGCTGGCCGGTGCTGGCGCGTGCTTGCAAAACGACCTCGCCCCGCGCGTTGCCCACGCGCAGCATGTCGCCATCCCCTGCCCCGATGCTCGCGAGGTCGTCCGGGTGAATTTGCAACGAGGGTCCGCCCTCGCGCTTGCGGGAGCCCGGCGTCTCGTTGAATGACGAATTGAGGAAGGTGCGGGCCGGGCTGGTGGTCATGCGGAAGGGCGTCTCCGCTGATACAGGATCAGTCACCGCCCAATGGTCCGGGAAAACCGGCATGTCCTGCCACGGTCCCAGCGCCCCCATGGTGGAGACGATGCTGGCCGCCTTCTTCCAGTCGGCGCGGAAGTGATACTTGCCGTCGGCGTGGGCAAAGCCCTTGAGGAAGTGCGACGTCTCGAAATCGGTCTGCACATCGAACCAGTTCTCGGCGTCGAGATCGTCAAAGCCGCGCCGGCCCGAATCCTTCAAGGTCCGGTCGATCAAATCGCGGGGCGTCATGGTGAAGCCGTCGTGACGGGCGCCCACGCGCCGGGCAAGATCGGCCAGCACCTCGTGATTGCTGCGGCATTCGCCCGGTGCATTCACCAGCTTGCGGCCGAACATGATGTGGCTGTGGCCACCGCCCTGGTAGATGTCATCGTGTTCCAGGAACATCGTTGCGGGCAGCACGATGTCGGCGTAGCGGGCGGTTTCCGTGAGGAACTGCTCGTGCACCACCGTGAACAGGTCTTCGCGCGCGAAGCCCTGCTTCACCCGCGTCTGGTCCGGCGCCACTGAGACGGGGTTGGTGTTCTGGATGAAGATCGCCTTCACCGGCGGTCCGCCTTGCAGGTCCTGCGGATTGCCGCACAGCACTTCGCCCACGCGGCACTGATCCATGGTGCGGATGCCGGGCCTGGCCTCCCTCTTGGCGGTGAGGAACGACTTGTTCCACTTGTACATGCCGCTGTTGGAATGGAGCGCGCCGCCTCCCTCATGCTGCCAGGCGCCGGTGACGGCGGGAATGGAGGTCACGGCATGCATGTTGGCCGAGCCGTTGCGTGAGCGCGAGAAGCCGTAGCCGATGCGGAAGAAGCTGCGCTTGGTCGTGCCGATGAGGCGTGCGAGTTCCTCGATCTTCTCCACGCTCAGCCCCGTGATGCCCGAGGCCCATGCGGGCGTGCGGGTGTGCAGGTGAGCCTGCAGACCTTCGGGATCGTCGGTGTAACGGCGGAGATAGTCCCAGTCCGCATGGCCGTCGCGGAACAGCACATGCATCACGGCGCAGGCCAGCGCGCCATCGGTGCCGGGGCGGAGGATGTAGCCGTAATCGGCCTGCTTCATGGTGCCGGTTTCGTAAACGTCGATCACCGCCAGCTTGGCGCCGCGCTGCTTGCGGGCGATGCCGACATGGGTCATCACGTTCACCTGCGTGTTCACGGGGTTTCCGCCCCACACGACGATGAGATCGGACTTCTGCATCTCGCGTGCATCAACGCCGCGGATGGCGCCCACGCCTGCGGCAAAGCCCGGCCAGCTCAGCGCGATGCAGAAGGTGCCGTACATGCGGGAATAGTTCTTCACGTGCGTCAGGCGTTCGATGCCGTCGCGCATGACGAAGCCCATGGTGCCCGCATACCAATAGGGCCAGATCGCCTCGCTGCCGTGTTCGGATTCGATTGCCAGGAAGCGGCGGGCAATTTCGTCCATCGCCTCGTCCCAGGTGATGCGCGCGAAACTGCCCGATCCCTTGGGGCCGACGCGCTTCAAGGGATGCAGCAGGCGTTCGGGATGGTGAATGCGTTCGGAATAGCGCGCCACCTTCTCGCAGACGACGCCGAGGGTGTAACTGTTCTCCTTGGCGCCCCGCACACGGCCGATGGTGTTCTCGTCCAGCACTTCCACCTCCAGCGCGCAGGCGCTCGGGCAATCATGCGGGCAGACGGAAATTCCGGTCCTGATGTTCGGCTTGGCGTGGATGTTCATGTGCGGTTGCTCATGGCGGCTGGTTTCCTGCCCTGCTATTAGCACGCCATGCAGCCGATTTCCTCCCTCCAGAATCCAACCATCAAGCTGGTCCGCTCCCTCTCCGACAAGAAGGGGCGGCGCGAGTCCGGCCTGTTCATGGCGGAAGGCCGCGCCATGCTGGAACGGGCCATGGACCAGGGCTGGGTACCCGAGCATGTGATCGCCACCAAGCCGCCCCACCTATGGGACGAGGTGCGGCCGCTCATCGTCACCGACAAACTGATGGGCGAACTTTCCGGCCAGAACAACCCGCATGACGTGCTGGCCGCGTTCAGGACCAAGGTGCAGCCGCACCCCGCCAAGAACGGACGCTGGCTGGCGCTGGAGGAAATCCGCGACCCCGGCAATCTCGGCACCATCATCCGCACAGCGGATGCGGCAGGTGCCTCGGGCATCATCCTCATCGGCGATTGCTGCGATCCCTTTGCGCCGGAATGCGTGCGCGCCACCACGGGTTCGATTTTCGCGGTGCCTCTGGTGAAGATGAAGGTGGAAGGCTTTGCCGACTTCGCCAGGGCCTTCACGGGGGATGTGGTGGGCACACTCATGACCGCGAAGACCGATTTCCGCCGCCCCTACAGTGGCGATTCCCTGGTGGTTCTGGGCTCCGAATCGCGCGGACTTTCACAGCCGATATCAAAGGCTTGCAAGACTCTGGTGAGAATTCCCATGAAGGCCGGAGTAGAGAGCCTCAACGTCGCCACTGCGGCAGCGCTGATGGTTTATCAGGCGATGGGTTGAGAACCGCCAGTCTGGCTCACCTGCGGCGTGCCTTTTGAGCCTTGCCGCCCTGCCGCGTGGCGCTCAAACTGCCCGCAAGGAACGGGAGTCTTTCATGAAATCGCATGCGCGGGTGGTCATTGTCGGGGGCGGCATCATGGGCGTGGGGTTGCTGTATCACCTCGCCCTGGAAGGCTGGACCGACATCGTGCTGATCGAAAAGGGCGAGCTGACGTCCGGCTCCACCTGGCACGCGGCGGGGCAGTGTCCGCACTTCAACGGTTCGCTGAACATGACGAAGGTGCACCTCTATGGCACGCAGCTCTACCCGCAGTTGGAGAAGCTCACCGGGCAGGCGGTATCCTGGCATGGCTGCGGCGGCCTGAGGCTGGCCACCACGGACGAAGAGGTGAACTGGCTGAAATACGTCTATGGCATCTCCAAGCTCGCGGGGTACGAAGGCGAGATCATCGGGCCGTCCGAGATCAAGCAGTATCACCCCTATCTCGAAACCTTCGGGGTCAAGGCCGCCTTCCGAACCGTGACTGACGGCCATGTGGCGCCCGCCGATGTCACCAATGCCATGGCGACGGGCGCGCGCAACCTGGGCGCCACCATCTACCGGCGTACGCAGGTGACCGACATCAAGCACCTGCCCAATGGCGAATGGCGCGTGTTCACCGACCAGGGCACCATCGATTGCGAGCATGTGGTGAACAGCGCCGGTTCCTACTGCGACGTGGTGGCCTCGTGGACAGGCCATCTCGCCCCCATCGCCAACATGCTGCACCAGTACATCATCACCGAGCCCCTGCAGGAACTCGTCGACCTGAAGATGGAATTGCCGGTGGTGCGCGACCCCTACTCCCACGCCTATCTGCGCGAGGAAACCAACGGCGTTCTGATCGGCCCCTATGAAACGGCGACGGCCCACACCTGCTGGGACGGCCGGCCGCCGCGCTGGGACTATGAAAGCGAGCTCGAACCCAATGAACTCGACCGCATCATGCCGTGGCTGGAAAAGGCGACGGAACGCCTGCCGCTGTTCGGCAAGTCCGGCATCAAGTCGATCATCTCCGGTGCCATCACCCACACGCCAGACGGCGTCTACCTCTCCGGCCCCGCCCATGGACCGAAGAACTACTGGATGCACTGCGGCGCATCGATCGGCATCTGCCAGGGTGGTGGTGCGGGCAAGTATCTGGCGCAGTGGATGGTGCACGGCCAGGCCGAGATCAACATGCGCGAATTCGATCCGCGCCGCTTCGGGCCGTGGGCCACGAAGGATTACACGGCGGAGGTTTCCGTCGCCGACTATCACCACATGTATTACTGCTACAAGCCTGCGGAGCAGCATGCGGTGGGCCGCAACCTCCGCACCTCGGCGTTGCACGACACGCTGGCCCGGCATGGCGCGCAGTTCGCGCAGATCTTCGGCTGGGAACGGACCCGCTGGTATGACCGCTCCGGTGAGGGCGAACGCTATTCCTTCCGCCGCTCCAACTGGTGGAATGCCGTGAAGGACGAGGCCATGGCGGTGCGCGAGCGTGTTGGCCTCATGGACCTCTCGACCTTCGCCAAATTCGAAGTGAAGGGACGCGATGCCTTCGCTTTCCTCAACCGCATCTGCGCCAACAAGGTGCCTGAAAAAGACGGTGGCATCATCCTCACGCATCTCCTCAACGCAAATGGCTTCATCGAGAGCGAACTCACCATCACGCGATTGGCGGCGGATCACTTCTATGTTCTGTCGGCGGCCGCAGCGCAATTGTACGACATGGACCAGTTGACGTGGCGCAAGTCGGACACGGACGATGTCAGCATTTCGGACGTGACGGATGACTACGGCGTGCTGATCCTCGCGGGTCCGAAATCGCGCGATGTGCTCAAGACTATCACCGACACTGATCTTTCATCGCCGTCCTTCCGCTGGCTCACAGCCAAGACGCGGACCGTGGCGGGTGTGGATGGCGTTCGCCTGCTGCGAATGACCTATGTCGGCGAACTGGGCTGGGAACTGCACGTGCCCCGCGCCGGCATGCAGGCGGTGTTCGATGCCCTGATGAAGGCGGGTGCGCCGCACGGCCTCAGCCTGTTCGGTACTTATGCGATGAACTCGCTCCGCATGGAAAAGGGCTATCGCGGCTGGGGCTCGGAACTGACGGCCGAGATCGACATGTTCGAAGCGTCGATGGAGCGGTTCATCCGTCTCGACAAGCCGGACTTCACCGGCAAGGCGGCCAGCCTGTCGCGCCAGCAGAAGGGCCCGCGCATGAAGCTCGTCTACATGAGCGTGGACAACACCGACTCAGATTGTGTGGGCAACGAGCCCGTCTACCGGGACGGCAAGGTGGTCGGCGTCACAACCTCTGGCGCTTTCTGCCACGCGACGGGCAAGTCGCTCGCCTTCGCCTATGTGCCGCCCGATGCCACGGCGGAAGGAACATCGTTCGATATCATGATGTTTGGAGAGATGAGGAAGGCGCGTATCATTCCCGAGAGCATCTGGGATCCGGAAAACGCCCGCATCCGGGTTTGAAAGGCATGGTTTGAAACCGCAACACAATACGCTCAAGGCCATTGCGCTGATCCTGACGGCCATGGCCGTGCTGCCGTTCATTGACGTCTGCGCGAAATACCTCGGCCAGCTCGGCATTCCGGTGGCGCAGATGGTGTGGGCGCGGTTCTTCTTTGGCTCGCTGTTCACGCTGCCGCTGGTGTTGCGCGCGGCGGGCACCGATGCGTTGAAGCCCGTGAACCCGCTGTTCAACAGCCTGCGCGCCCTTTTCCTCATCATGGGCACGGCCTTCTTCTTCACGGCGCTGAAGTTCCTGCCCATCGCCGATACGGTGGCGATCTATTTCGTGCAGCCGTTGCTGATCACCGCGCTTTCTCCACTGGTGCTGAAGGAGAAGGTGGGCGTGCGGCGCTGGAGCATGGTGATGGTTGGTTTTCTGGGTGTGATGATCATCATCCGCCCCGGGTTGCAGGCCTTCAACTGGGGCGTGGTGTTTGCCCTGCTCTCCTGCCTGTGTTCAGCCTGCTACTATCTCATGACGCG
>CALMLK010000344.1 GCA_937868035.1 uncultured Alphaproteobacteria bacterium | reverse complement strand
TCCCTTCGAAGGCGGCAAGCAGGCCGTGGCCGAATGCTGGCGCAACCTGTGTGCCGTGGGTGCCGAACCCATCGCCGCCACCGACAACCTCAACTTCGGCAATCCCGAACGCCCGGACATCATGGGCCAGTTCGTCTTTGCCCTCAAAGGCATCGGCGAAGCCTGCCGCGCGCTGGATTTCCCCATCGTCTCCGGCAACGTGTCACTCTACAACGAGACCAACGGCCAGGCGATCCTGCCTACGCCGACCATCGGTGGCGTCGGCCTGATTCGCGACTGGACCCGGATGGCGACCGTGAAGTTCAAGACCAGCGGTGATGCCATCCTGCTTTTGGGCGGTCATGGCAGCCACATGGGACAATCGATCTACATGCGCGAAGTGCATGGCCGCGAAGACGGCGCGCCGCCGCCCGTCGACCTGGCGAAGGAACGCGCCCACGGCGAATTCGTCCGTTCACTGATCAACAGCCAAGCGGTGACGGCGGTGCACGACATCTCCGACGGCGGCCTCGTTTCCGCGGTGATCGAAATGGCGCTGGCGGGCAACACGGGCGCCACCCTCGATGCCATGGACCACATCCAGCTTTATGCCGAAGACCAGGCCCGCTACGTGCTCACCTGCCCCGCCAAGGAAGCCGCCAAGATCATCACGCAAGCCCATGTCAAAGGCATCGACGTGATCCGCATCGGCACCGTGACGGACGCCGCGGCATTCACCGTGGGATCAACCACGGTGCCAACGCAAACCCTGCGCACCGCCCACGAAGGCTGGTTCCCCGGGTTGATGGCCGGGTAACGCAAGCCTCACGCAACCCCATCACCTCTCCCGCAAGCGGGAGAGGATGATGCGCACCCCAGTGCGCATCAGGTGAGGGGCGGAACGTAGGTGAGGTCGAGCGTGACGACACTCTCTTTCAATTGTCCCTTAAGCACCGCGAGAATGGTGTCACACATGTCGCCACGCCGCGAGAGGACCGTGACACTTGGTATCCGCATCACCCCGTAGCCCAGCCGCGCCATAAACGCATCCCGCCTCCGGTCGTGGAGGCTGTCAATGTGCTGGCTCCCATCCACCTCGATCACCAGCCGCATGGACCGGCATGCGAAGTCGGCAATGAATGGACCAATGGGAAATTGGCGGACAAACTTGTAACCGCCGAGTTGCCGGTTTTTCAGCGCCACCCACAGCGCCGCTTCGGCGGGGTTATGCTGTTGCCGAAGCAAGCGGGCGCGCGACGTGGCGTGAGCAAGCGACATGGTGCTTCCTTTTCAACGAAGACGGAAAGGGAGCCGGATTCCGTCGCTCGGCCCTCACCGGATTTGCGCTGAGCGCAAATCCTCCTCTCCCGCAAGCGGGAGAGGTGAAGGGGGCGTCAACTCTCCCGCAAGCGGGAGAGGGTGGCCCGGAACCCGCCAAGCGCGGGACGGGCTATCCGAAAAACCCGCTCTTCTTCATCACCACGCGGGTGCCCACCTGCACGCGGCTGTAGAGGTCGATCACGTCGCCGTTGAGCATGCCGATGCAGCCGGCCGTTGCCTTCTTGCCGATGTCACCGAGCTTGGCCGAGCCGTGGATGCGGTTGATGGTATCGACGTCGCCCTTGAACAGATACATGGCGCGCGCGCCGAGCGGATTGTCGATGCCGCCGGGCATGCCATCCGGCAGCCATTTCGCCAGGTCCGGCTTCTTCTGCAGGTGATAGGGAGCGGGAATCCAGTTGGGCCATTCCTTCATCTTGGCGATGGTGACTTCGCCTTCCCAGGCATGGGCGCCCTTGCCCACGGCCACGCCATAACGGAGCGCCTGCCCGCCGCCGAGAACGAGATAGAGGAAACACTTGCCGGGATCGACCACCACCGAGCCTTCCGGCATGTCCGTCTCATAGGCCATCTGCTTGCGCTGATACTTGAAGGCAAGCTTCTTCCACTCGTCCATGTTGACGGCATAGGGCTCTTGCGCGCGGGCAACCGCCGGCAGGAACAGTCCGGCACTGGCGGCGAGGAGACGGCGGCGGGAAAGCTGCATGGCGAGGGGTACCCGGTCTGAGAAGTTGCACTGGTTTATCGCTGCCCGTGAATCTGTTCAATATGATGGCAGCGCCCCACTGGAAAAGACCAGCCGCAGGGGCTATCTACGGCGCGAAACAAGGAACGATCCCTCGCCATGGCCATGTCCGCCCACGACATCGAAAAATTCATCAAGGACGGCCTGCCGGACGCGCAGGTGGAGATCAAGGATCTGGCCGGCGATGGCAACCACTACGCCGCCACCGTCATCTCCGCCGCCTTCAAGGGCAAATCCCGCGTGCAGCAGCACCAGATGGTCTATGCCGCACTCAAGGGCAACATGGGCGGTGTGCTGCACGCACTGGCGCTCACCACTTCAACACCACAGGACTGACGCAAATGACCACCATCCACGACACCATCGACAATGAAGTGAAGACCAACGACGTTGTGCTCTTCATGAAGGGCAATGCGGAGATGCCCATGTGCGGTTTCTCCGGCCGCTCCGTGCAGATTCTCCAGCACCTCGGCGTGCCGTTCAAGGATGTGAACGTGCTGGCTTCGGATGAAATGCGCCAGGGCATCAAGGACTACACCAACTGGCCGACCATTCCGCAGCTTTACGTGAAGGGCGAATTCGTCGGCGGGGCGGATATCATGTACGAGATGTTCCAGTCCGGCGAACTGAAGCAGCTTCTCGCCGACAAGGGCGTCGCCGCCTGATGCTGAACCTCTTCGCCGGTTCCGTCTCCACCTGCTCGCTCGCCTCGCACATCGCGCTGGAAGAGGCGGGCGCGGACTACAAGGTCACGCGCCTCGACCTCGCCAAGGGCGAGCAGAAGACGGCGGAGTACCTCAAGGTCAATCCCAAGGCCCGCGTGCCCGCACTCGATACCGGCAAGGGCATCATCACCGAGAATCCGGCGATCCTCTATTTCATCGCGCAGACCCACCCGCGCGCCAATCTCGCGCCCCGCGATCCCGTGGCGCTGGCGCAGATGCAGGCCTTCAACAGCTTCCTCTGTTCCACCGTGCACCCCGCCCATGCTCACAAGCTGCGCGGCGCGCGCTGGTCGGATGACCCCGCCGTGATCGAGGCCTTGAAGATCAAGGTCCCGCGCAACATGACGGACTATTTCCTGCTGATCGAGCAGGACTACCTGCAAGGCCCGTGGGTGATGGGCGAATACTTCTCCGTCGCCGATGCCTATCTCTTCACCATCGCCAACTGGCTGGAGGGCGATGGCGCCGATGTCTCGCAGTTGCCGCGTGTGCTGGACCACCGCGCCCGCGTGGCTGAACGTCCGGCCGTGCAACGGGTGCTCGCCACCTACCAGTGAAGAAGGCCGGGAGGGTGCCGCATGTGTAATGCCTGCCTGATGGAGGCCATTCGCGCCAGCGTGCGCACCCATCCCACGGCGTTTGAACATTCCGCCGCTGCGGCGGATGCGTCGCGCGGTGCGGCAGCGAACGCCGCCCGCGAAAACCTGTCACGCGCCAAGGGCCGCATCGTCAACCTCACCCACGACTACGACGAACACTTCCCCACCTTCGATGGCGAGCCCGGCATCACCATGCAACGCCTCTCGTCCTTCGAGCGCGACGGCTCCAACGTCTTCCGCCTCACCATCGACGAGCATACCGGCACCCACGTGGATGCGCCGCTGCACTTCAGCAGCAACGGCGCTTCGCTGAGCGGACTCGATCCGCAGCAACTGGTGTGCCCGCTCTGTGTGATCTCCATCGCCGACAAGGCGCGTCATGATGTGAACGCCACGCTTTCCGCCGATGACGTGGAAAACTGGATGATGCAGCACGGCCGCATTCCGCACGGTGCCTGCGTGGCGCTGGACTCCGGCTGGGCGGCCAGGGTGAACGATCCCTCCTTCCGCAACACGCCCGATGGCAAGCTCGCCTTCCCCGGCTTCAATCGTGACGCGGCCGGCCTGCTGATCTCGCTCGGTGCCGCAGCCATCGCTGTCGACACGCTCTCGCTCGACCCCGGCAACACGAAGGATTTTGCCGTGCATCACGCCTGGCTGGGCAGCGGCCGCTATGGCGTGGAGTGCCTTGCCAACCTCGATCAGCTTCCGGCAACGGGTGCCACCATTTTTGTGGGCGCGCCTTCGCACCGGGGCGGCACCGGAGGCCCGGCGCGCGTTCTCGCCATCGTCTGAAGGCGCACTGCAGGTTGAAGCAGGAGGCGCGTTTCAACGCTGCCGTCTTGACCGTCATCAAGGCCACTGCGGAGCACCTTCCCTCGGCCTCGTGACAGAAAGCGTGAGGAGCGTACGAGACTAAAGTCCATACAACTGCTCCGCCCCTGGCGTGGCCCGGCGCTGTGGAGCTACGGCTTCCGGCCCTTCTTCCTCGCGGCTGGCCTGTGGGCGCTCATCACCATCGCTGTGTGGGTGCCGTGGTATCTCGGGCAGATCACGCTGCCTTCCGCTTTTGCGCCGCTGGATTGGCACATTCACGAATTGCTCTTTGGCTATGTGCCGGCAGTGGTCGCAGGTTTCCTCCTTACCGCCGTGCCGAACTGGACCGGACGCCTGCCCGTGGTGGGCTGGCGCCTGATCGCGCTGTTCTCGCTGTGGATGCTGGGCCGTCTCGCCATGGCCTCCTCTGCGCTGCTGCCCGCCTGGCTCGTCGCTGCGGCGAGCCTTTCCTTCCTCGTCGCACTGGCCGCAACGGCGGCGCGCGAGATCGTTGCCGGCAAGAACTACCGGAACCTCCGCATTGTCGTACTCGTGTCGCTGCTGGCAGTGGCGCAGATCGCCTTTCATGTGGAAGCCGCCATCACGGGCCAGACCGTCTACGCCCCGCGCTTCGGCATCGCCGCCGTGATCCTTCTCATCTGCGTTGTCGGCGGACGCATCATTCCGAGTTTCACGACGAACTGGCTGATGCGCCAGCCCGCAGGCGTGATGCCCAAGCAGTTCTCGCGCTATGACGGCGCCACACTTGCGGTCTCTGCCGTTGCGCTCGTGCTGTGGGGTGCATTGCCGGCACTTCCCGCTGTGCTGGCCGATGCCGTGAGCGGCGTGCTGGCCCTCGCCGGACTCATGCAGGGCTGGCGGCTGATCCGCTGGGCCCCGCACCGCACGGGCGCGGAAGCGCTGGTGTGGGTGCTGCACCTGGCTTACGCCTTCATTCCGCTGGGCTTCCTCCTCGCCGGACATGCCGTGATGTGGGACGACGTGGGTGCCCATCAGGCTGCCGTACACGCCTGGACCGCAGGCGCCATCGGCCTGATGACTCTCGCCGTGATGACCCGCGCCACCCGCGGCCACACGGGCTATCCCCTCACGGCACCGCTGGGAACGGTCGCCCTCTACATCGCCATCGCCCTTGCAGCACTTCTCCGCATCGCCGCTGCCTTGTTGCCGGGCGCCACCGTGATGCTGCTCAATGCTTCGGGGGCGTTGTGGGTTGCGGGCTTCGTGCTGTTCGTTGCGCTCTATGGCCCCATGCTCGTGCGCCCGCGTGGGTGATAGGATGTTCACACTGCCTGAAGGAGAACACTGATGAAGCGCCGCCTCTTCCTCCTCGCCTTGCCTGCACTGGCCTTGCAATCGCCCCTCACCCATGCCGCCGCCCTGCCCCGTCTCACGGTCTACCGTGACCCCGGCTGTGGCTGCTGCGAAGGCTGGGTGGAGCACATGCGCGCCGCTGGCTTCACCGCCGACATCGTTGACGATCCGGAACGCGCCACACGCCGCGCCACGCTCGGCATCAGCGATGACAACGCGAGCTGCCACACGGCCGTGTTCGGCAATGTCGCCATCGAAGGCCATGTGCCCGCCGCCGACGTGATCCGGCTCATCAACGAGAATCCCCCCGATGTGATCGGCCTCACGGTGCCCGGCATGCCCCAGGGATCACCCGGCATGGGACCGGACGGCAGTGGCCCGCCCTACGACACCCTGCTCCTCCGCCGCGATGGCAGCACCACGGTGTATGCTTCGCATCAGACGTAGGCGCATGACCAACACCCTCTGACGATTTCCCCAAACAAAAAGGGCGGGAAAAATCCCGCCCTTTTCCAATCTGCAATCGTCCGGTTTCGCTTAGCGCGAATAGTATTCCACGACGAGGTTCGGTTCCATCTGCACGGGATACGGCACTTCGCTGAGCGAGGGAATGCGCGTCATGCGGAACTGGGCGCCGGTCACTTCGAGGTAGTCCGGCGTGTCGCGCTCGGCCGAGGCCTGCGCATCCATCACCGAAGCCATTTCCTTGGCCTTGTCCGAGAGTTCAACCACGTCGCCGGCCTTGAGGCGGATCGACGGGATGGTGACGCGCTTGCCGTTGAGCTGGAACTTGCCGTGG
>CALMLK010000343.1 GCA_937868035.1 uncultured Alphaproteobacteria bacterium | reverse complement strand
TGCATCGTAGTGCGTGCTCACGCTCACCAGCGGCGTTCCGGCCTGTTCGTACCAGCGGAAGAAATGGCTGAGATCGCGGCCTGACGCATCGGCCATGCAACGGACAAACTGCTCCACCGTGGCGGCTTCGCCATCATGACGCTGGAAGAAGAGGTCCATGGCCTTGCGGAAGGCAGGCTTGCCGATCAGCGTCTGCATCATGCGGCACAGTTCGGCACCCTTTTCATAAACCGTGGGCGTATAGAAATTGTTGATCTCGATGTAGCTCGAAGGCCGCACGGCGTGGGCCAGCGGCCCCTGGTCTTCGGGGAACTGGCGCGCGCGTAAAGTGCGCACATCCTCGATCCGCTTGACGGCCCGCGAGCGCACGTCCGACGTGAACTCCTGGTCGCGGAAAACGGTGAGGCCTTCCTTCAGGCACAGCTGGAACCAGTCGCGGCAGGTGATGCGGTTGCCGGTCCAGTTGTGGAAATATTCATGCGCGATGATGCGCTCGATGTTGACATGGTCTGCATCCGTCGCGGTTTCGGGCCGCGCCAGGATGTATTTGTCGTTGAAGATGTTGAGGCCCTTGTTCTCCATGGCGCCCATGTTGAAATTAGACACGGCCACGATGTTGAACACGTCGAGGTCATATTCGCGGCCAAAAGCAGTTTCGTCCCATCGCATCGAGGTCTTGAGCGACTCCATGGCCCAGGCGCAACGATCCTCCTTTCCCTGTTCCACATAGATGCCAAGGGAAACTTGCCGGCCCGACATGGTCGTGAAGATATCACGCACACTGGCAAGGTCGCCCGCCACCAGCGCAAAGAGATAGGACGGCTTGGGATGCGGATCATGCCACTCTGCGAAATGACGGTCTCCGGCGATGTCGCCCCGCTTGCCCGGATTGCCGTTGGACAGAAGCACGGGGAGGGACCGGGGCGCCTCGATCCGGACGTCGTAGGTCGCCATCACATCGGGGCGGTCGTGGAAGAAGGCAAAGCGCCGAAAACCCTCGGCCTCCATCTGTGTGCAATAGGCCCCGCTGGACAAGTAAAGCCCTGATAGTGCCGTATTGGCTTGTGGATTGCAGACCTGCTCTATGCAAAGCGTGAATGGCCCCGCCGGCACTTCGGCAAGCGTGAGCAGATCATTGGCATAGGTAAACCCGGACGCGGCAACGGACGCACCATCAATGGTGATGGAAACGAGTTGCAGTCCTTCGCCATGGAGGACCATCGGTCCGTTGGCACGCGGCTCCACACGCATTTCTGACCGGACACGGGTTGATGTGGGATGCAGATCGATGCGCAGGCTCACATGGCGGATCGCCTGCAATGGCGGCGCATAGTCGGCGAGGTGAATGGCGGGTGGCGGCTCAACGCGCATGTGAATCTCCGTGCAGCGGGGATAGCTGAAGCCCCGGCGATTGCCAAATCTAGCCGTTGACCAGTGTGCGCGCCAATTGGTTGTGCCGCGTCACCACGCTCGCCACATCGACGGTTTGCAATACACCTTCACGTACGACGATCTTGCCGTTGATGAGACTGAGCGCCGCGTGCACGGGTGATGCGAACAGGAGAGCCGCTACCGGATCATGCAGGGCTCCCGCATGCTCGATGCCGCGCATGTCGAATGCCACGATGTCGGCCGCCATGCCGGGCGCGAGATGTCCGATGTCCGTCCGGTTCAGGACAGCCGCCCCGCCCCGTGTCGCCATCTCCAGCGACTGCCGTGCCGTCAACGCGGCCGGGCCAAAACCCACCCGTTGCAACAACAAGGCCTGACGCGCTTCGCCGAGCATGTGGGCGCCGTCATTTGAAGCGGACCCATCAACGCCGAGGCCAACATTGATACCCGCGCTGCGCATCTTGCCGATGGGCGCAATGCCTGATGCAAGCCGCATGTTGGAGCACGGGCAATGCGCCACACCAGTGCCGCTGCGGGCGAAGCGGTCGATGCCATCATCATCGAGCTTGACGCAATGGGCATGCCATGTGTCGGGCCCGGTCCAGCCCAGATTTTCCGCATACTGCGCGGGCGTGCAGCCGAACTTCTCGAGGCTGTAGGCCACATCGTCGTCGTTCTCCGCGAGATGCGTGTGAAGAGATACGCCAAGTGACCGCGCCAGGGCCGCCGTGTCGCGCATGAGTCCGGTCGAGACCGAGAATGGTGAGCAGGGGGCAAGCACCACGCGACACATGCTGCATGCTGATGGATCGTGATACGTCTCGGCAAGGCGCTGCATGTCGCGCAGGATGAAACTCTCGTCTTCCACGACGCTGTCGGGCGGAAGTCCACCGTTGCTCTCGCCCACGCTCATGGCGCCCCGCGCTGCATGAAACCGCATGCCGATCTCTTGCGCCGCGGCAATGGAGTCATCCAGCTTGCATCCGTTGGGGTAAATGTAGAGATGATCGCTCGAAGTTGTGCAGCCGGAGAGCATAAGTTCCGCCATGGCAGTCTGCGTGGAAACGCGGATCATCTCCGGCGTGAGCCGGGCCCAGATGGGATAGAGGGCCTTCAGCCAGTTGAATAGATCGGCATCCTGGGCGGCCGGCACGGCCCGCGTGAGCGACTGATACATGTGATGGTGGGTGTTGATCATCCCCGGCATCACAACGTGGCCGCTGCAGTCAATCACTTCCTGCGCGTGCGGCAGTAGTTCATGCGAAGCGTGGATGGAGACGACGCGATTGCCCTTCACCAGCACGGAACCGCCTGCGAGTTCCCGGCGCGCGTCATCCATCGTCACCAGCACGGCCGCGTTCTTCAACAGCGTTGTTGTCATCTCATGGCCTCACGGATCGCCCGGCACGCCATAGCGAGGGGCCTGCGTGGGATCGATCGCCCTCTGCAAATAGGCACCCATCTGCGGCTTGTAGGCGATCCACAGCTTCCGCAATGTCGCGACGGGATCATGGTCATCCCAATCGACGCGGAGCGACACGAGAGGAAATGGCGCGGTGTGATGGATAAGCAGCGCCGCCGAATGCACGGGACCTTCTTCACCACCAGACGCAAGGCCAGCCTCCAGTGCGCGCAACAGGCGCTCTGCCAGATGTTCACCAACACTTGCGGCAAACGCTGCCGTCATCACCTGAGGCAGGGTGGAAGATTTGAGAAGATTGCCGGCTGCCACGCAATCTTGCTGTTCTGAAACACCATGCGTGCCAAGGATCTCTTTACCCGAAAAGCTAGCGCTGTTGCCATGCCGGTCCACGGCCGTCAGCTGGCGGTATTCCCGGTGCGGCCTATCTTCAATAAGCGAACGAATGGCGTCACTTGCGCTCAACCCTTCAGCCATCTTGTCAAGCAGCAGGGCCCCCAGGGCGGGATCGGTGACATTCTGCGTGGCGACCGCGCCAACGCCTGCCCGCGCATGCGGGCAGCGCGCGCCCACAGCAATCGATGAGGTGGTGATGGCAACACCGAATGCACCTGTCTTGGCGCAGCGCCCCGCAATGGAAAATGTCATGGCATCAATCCGGAATGACGGCCGTGGCTTCTATTTCGACGAGCCATTCCGGGCGCGCCAGCGCGCTAATGACGAGTCCCGTGGAACAGGGGAAGACGCCCTTCAGCCAATTGCCCATCTCGCGATACACATCCTGCCGGTAGCGAATGTCGGTGAGATAGATGACGACCCGGCACACGTGATCAATGCTGCCGCCCGCTTCTTCCATCAGCATCTTGATGTTGGCCATGGCCTTGCGCGTCTGCAACGTGGCATCGCCGACATGCAGTGACTCGCGCGTATCGAGGTCTTGCGAAATCTGCCCGCGCACAAACACCATGGTGCCCCGCGCCACAACCGCTTGGCACAGGTCGTTGTCGAGCTTTTGTTCAGGATAAGTGTCCTTGGTGTTGAAGGGGCGGATGCGGGTATGGGCTGTCATGCTGTTGCTCGGTGGTCTTCGGTTGTGGAAACGTCGGCGCTTGCTCAGCGCTCGTTCAGGTGAAACCATATATTGCCCACAAGCGGGACGGAAAGGCCAGCACCGGGAGATGGTTCAGTCCTCCGCGACGTCTTCCCCGGAAAGCGGCAACAGGCGCCCATAGCTGCGGCTGGAATAGATGAGCGGCGGCTCGTTGCCTCGTTCCGCCACGATGACCCGGCCAATGAAGATGCGGTGGGTGCCAGCATCGTGAATGGTTTCCGTCTCGCATTCGAAGTGCGCCGCAGCACCTGGCAGAACCGGCATGCCGGCGGCCCCGAATTCCCAGCCGTGCCGCCCAAAATCATAGGCCTCACCGCGTATGGGCCGTCCCGAAAAGATGCGTGCCACCTCGGACTGCGACTGCGCCAGGATATTCACTGCAAACCGGCCATTCTGCGTGATGGCGGCCACGCAGGGATTGCGGCGGTTCACGCAGACAAGGAGCAGCGGTGGCTCGGCCGAAACCGAGGCCAGCGCGCTCACTGTCAGGCCGAAACGTCCCGCAACGCCAGCCGTGGTGACGACGGTAACGCCGGTGGCCGCTGCCCCCATGGCTTGCACGAAATCTTCGGATTTCACGGCCTGGCCCATGGGGCCCGTCGGATTCACTACGTTCATTGTTCCTCTTTCACCACGCGGACACCACGCGGATACGGAACCGAATGTCGCACAGATTTCAGGAACAGGCCAGTTGCAGGGAGATGATGTGACGCGGCCCCTCCGGCGCATCGGCCCATTGCGGATGGCGGCCAGCCAAGTATTGTAAGGGCTACAACGCGCAGCGCAGCACATGCTTGTGTGCCGGCTTTCAATTTCCAGGAGTTTACCCATGAAGCCCAACACCACCATCATCGGGGCGGGTATTGTGGGCATATCGACAGCTGCCTTCCTGCAAAGGGCGGGACACGACGTCACGGTCATCGACCGCGTGGGACCGGGCGAGGGTTGTTCATTCGGAAACGCCGGCGGTGTCGCTTTTGCCGAGATCATGCCGACCGTGCACCCCCGCATCTTCCGCAAGCTGCCGGGCTGGCTCATGGACCCGTTGGGGCCGCTCACCATCCGCTGGAGCTATCTCCCCAAGGCTTTGCCGTGGTTCCTGGCAGCAGCGCGCAATGCCACTCCGGCCAGGGTGGAGAGCATCGTGCAGAGCCGTGCCGCGCTCGGCCTCCGCACCATTGCCGATTTCGAAACGCTGCTGACGGACGCCGGGCGGAAAGACCTGCTGGTCTATCGCGAGACGCTGCGCCTGTTTGACGACGAGTCCCAGTTCCGCGCCGAAGAGGCAGAACGCGAAACCAAAAAGCGGCTGGGCTTCCCGTGTGACGTCTTCACCGGTGATGAAGTTCGCGAGATGGAGCCCGCCGTGGGCAAGAATGTTATCCGCGGGGCCTCGCACGGCGGCTGGTATTTCGTGACGAACCCTGAAGGCGTGGTCAAGGCCATCGCCAAGCGCGTCGTGGCCAATGGGGGAAAACTGATCGGCGACGACGTGAAGGGCATCATCACGAAGGACGGTGCGGTGACCGCGCTCACGCTCGCAGGCGGCGGTCGACATGCCGTTCAGAACCTCGTCGTCTGTGCCGGTGCCTATTCCCATCAACTGGCGCGGCAACTGGGTGAGCACGTGCTGCTGGAAGCCGAGCGCGGCTATCACATCGTCCTGCCCGATCCCGGCGTTTCAATTTCACGCTCGCTCACCTACGCCCGGACACCCGGGGTGGCGACCCCCATGGAGATGGGCCTCCGCATTGCCGGCACGGACGAATTCGCCGGACTTGAAGCTGAACCGAACTATGCGCGGGCTGATAATTTATATCATCTTTTCAAGCGCGTATTGCCGGACCTTCGCGCACCGGATGAACGCGCCACCCGCTGGATGGGCCGCCGCCCCGGCACCGCCGATTCATTGCCCGTAATTGGGCGTTCGAAGACCATGCGCAACGTCGTCTACGGTTTCGGTCATGGCCACATGGGTCTCACCTGGGGCCCCACAACCGGGCGGCTGGTATCGGAGATCATGTCGGGCGTTTCACCCAACATGGACATGGCGCCATTCCGCGTGGACCGGTTCTAGATTCTGGCTGCCGCCAAAACGGCGCTGGACAATGGGGCCAATGCGCCGCGGTGACTGATGACATCAGCGGCAACGTCTGCCCCGTAACGTGCGGCATCAACTGCATCGCCGCGCTGGGCGTAGCGTGTCAGGAAGCCCGCCGCAAAACTATCGCCTGCGGCAGATGTGTCAACGATGGCGCGCGATGGCGATGCGGGCACATGGACCATCTGCGCACCATCGTAGACATCCGCGCCGCGTGCTCCGTTCTTGACGACGACAACACGCGCGCCGCAAGCCATGTAACGTTTCGCCACCGCATCGGACGAGAAGTCACCGAAAACCGCTTGTTCGTCGTCGAGGCCGGGCAAGACCACGGACGAGACGCGCGCCGCCTCCAGAAAGAGGGACGGGGCGTCAGACCGCCCGCGCCACACCTTGGGGCGGTAGTTTGTATCAAAGGAGACGAGCGCACCCCGTGCCGCGGCTTCACCCAGAATCCTGATCAGCGTGATCGCTGCATCGGGGGGCAGGATGCCGAGCGTGATGGCAGAAAAATGAAGAACGTCGGCCGAGGCGCAGTGCCGTTCTACATGAGCGATATCATCCGCCAGTCGCTTTGCCGCGGATGTGTCGCGCCAATAGGTGAAGCTGCGTTCGCCGTCCTTCACCGTGATCAGATACAGTCCCGGTGAAGCACCGGGGATGACACGGATGGGCGCGGTGTCGACCCCGGCAGATTGCATGAAGGCGCGCATCTCGCCGGAAATCGGGTCATCGCCTAGCGCGGTCAGATACGATACGCTCCACGCTGCGGGCAGCAGGTGCCGCGCGTACCACGCTGTGTTGAATGTATCCCCTGCAAATCCCTGCCGTAGCAACCCGTGTCCGCCATCCGACAATTCCACCATGCATTCGCCGATGGCAAGGAAGCGAGGCATGGGCTCAGTAGAGTTCCCGCACCGCTGCAAGCTCGTGTGCAAGCGCGGAGACGTCATTGGCCTTCACGGCCCTATCCATGGCCGCAAGGCGCGGGCTGATGAGCGCGGCGGAAATGGCGAAAAACTCGTCTTCGTCCAGGGTTTCGATGGGCTTGCCCTCTTCCGCCAGAAGCAGGGCAAGGCAGGCCGTCGCCATGACGGCGAGGTTGACGTCGGTCCCGTTTAGGTGCGTGAAACCGGCCCGCGCCGGACCGATGCGCGCGATG
>CALMLK010000342.1 GCA_937868035.1 uncultured Alphaproteobacteria bacterium | reverse complement strand
TGGTGAAGAAGGGCTGGAACACCTGCTCCAGCAATTCCTGCGACATGCCCGTGCCCGAGTCGGACACCGCCACCATCACATAATGTCCCGGCACGACCTCGGGATTCTTCTCGGCGTAGAAACGGTCGAGATAGGCGGCCTGCGTTTCGATGGTGAGACGCCCGCCATCAGGCATCGCATCGCGCGCATTGATGGCGAGGTTGAGGATGGACGATTCCAGCTGCGACGGATCGATGAGCGCATGCGGCTCGCCTTCCATCGTCTCGATGTGCACGTCGATGTTCTCGCCCACGGCGCGCTTCACCAGCGGTTCCATGCCACGCACGAGGCCGTTGATTTCCGCGTCCTTGGGAGCGAGGTCCTGCTTTCGCGCAAAAGCAAGCAACTGGCGCGTCAGGTCCGAGCCCTTCTGTGCTGCGTCGATGGATTCCGCCAGACGCTTCTTGGCTTTCTCATCCGCGAGCTTGCCGTCGAGAAGTTGCAGGTTGCCGATCACGATGGTGAGGAGATTGTTGAAGTCGTGAGCAATGCCGCCGGTCAGTTGCCCGATGGCTTCCATCTTCTGCGCCTTCTGCAAGCGCTGGTTCACGGTCTTGCGTTCGGTCGTATCGACGACCTGGACGATCAACTGTTCGGTGTCGCCCTTTTCATTCTTCACCAGCGCAACCGATGTTGCACCATGCATCACGCGGTTGTCCGGCGTGATGAAGCGGAGTTCCATTTGCAGCGACGGTGCTTCGCCCGTCAGCAGTTGCCGCATGCCGTTGAGGAACTGGCCGCGGTCATCCTTGTGCAGGAAATCCTCGAACCCTTGCGGATCGGTTTCCACACCAGGATTGGAGAGGAAGGACTTGAGCGCCTCGTTGGCCACTTCCACATGACCGGTCGGTGAAACCACCGCCATGCCATGCACGGCCGCGCTGAAGGCGCTGCGGAAACGCTGGTCGCTGCGCTGCGAGGCAATCGCCGCGAGCTTCTGCTTGGTGATGTCTTCAATGGTGCAGACCGAACGCTCCAGCCGGCCCTTGTCGCCGCGATAGGCGGTCATCGACAAGAGCACCGTCGCCAGCGCGCCATCCTTGCGGATCAGCAGGATCTCTTCGCCACGGCAGGTGCCGGTGACAAGATATTTCGGATAGATTTCCGTGACGAGCCGGCTGCGCGATTCTTTCGGCAGCAGCTCGCTGAACGGACGGCCGACCACATCATGCGCCTCGTAGCCCAGTGCCTCGCACCAGGAATTGTTGACGGCGAGAAGGCGGCCCGATCCGTCCATGCAATGCAGCATCACCGGCAGCTGCGTCAGCAACTGTTCGAACACGCCGCCGTTCTGGTCGGGGAAGAAACCCGCAGCAGTGGTGGCGCGGCGCAACTCGGGCCTTTCAATGCGCCAGCTCGGGGCACGCGCGGCCTGTTCATCCCACTCGCTCTTGAAAGGCGCATTCATGATCCGGAAACTCTCCTGCAACGTCAGGAGAAACTATCGCGGACGCGGTTAACGGTGCATTGCCGCTACAGTTCAAATGCCGTTCGCGGACACAATCTCCGCTTCAGAATTCGATCATGGTGAAGAAATGATAAAGGCGGCCGAAGCCGCCCCTGATCATTGCGCGGGTACGCAAAATGATAAAGGCGACCGAAGCCGCCCTTGATCATCGCGAATGCTGACGTGGATGTCAGCCGCGCATGCGGGTTTCCAGGAACAGGGTGGGGTTGCGCGTCAGCGGCTGGTGCGAGGCGAGATCCACGTCCATGCGGGTGAGGCCCATGTCATGGAGCATGTGATCGTCGAGGTCGCGCAGCTTGCGGACCGACCGGCGGGCCTGCCAGTTGCGGTACAGCGTACCAAGGTTGGCCGCGCCCGGTGCAAAACCTTCGGCTTCAGCCTGATGGAGGGCATAGTTCTTCATGGCAAATCTCCTCGTTCACAGAAAACGTAATGTTTTCGGTGTGTTGGTCGCCCCGGTGGGTGGCCTGTCGTGTTCTTTGATGCTCCAGATATATGACAAAATCATTGATCACTCCAACGAATGTATTTTATGATGTGATCACGAAAATTGATAGTGACGCCCATGATCCCCAATCTCGACATTGACCAGTTGAAGACCTTCCTCGCCATTGCCGACACCGGCAGCTTCACCCGCGCGGCGGAAGAGGTGAACAAGACGCAATCCGCCGTCTCCATGCAGATGAAGCGCCTGGAGGAAGCGATTGGGCGCACCCTGTTTGTGCGCGATGGGCGTGGCAGCCGCTTTTCCAGCGATGGCGAGCGCTTCGTCGAACAGGCCCGCAAGCTGGTGGCCATGAACGACGAGATCGTCGCCACCTTCATGCGGCCCGAACTCACGGGCTCGGTGCGTTTCGGCACGCCTGATGACTACGCCGATCTCTTCCTGCCGGAAGTGCTCGCCCGCTTTGCCCGCAGTCACCCGCAGGTGACGGTGGACGTCGAATGCCTGCCCAGCGAACGGCTGATGGAGAAGATCCGCCGTGGCGACATCGATCTCGCCCTCGTCACGTTCTTCAAGAACGAAGGTGAAGGCGAAGTGCTCCGCCGCGAGGAACTGGTGTGGGTGACATCGGCACGCCACTCCACCCACACGCTCGATCCCCTGCCCATCGCCACGGCGGATGAAAGCTGCTCCTGGCGGCGCATTGCAACAAAGGCCCTGGAATCCGTGGGCCGCCGCTATCGCGTGGCCTACACCAGCCCCAACCGGAACGCCGTGGATGCCGCCGTGTTTCAGGGCCTGGCCGTGGCAGCGATTGCCGACATCTGCGTGCGCCCCGGCATGCGGGTGCTCACACCGGAAGAAGGTTTCCCGCGCCTCGGTGCGTTCGGCATCGGCCTGATGCGCCGGCATGGCTTGCCGACACCTGCGACCGAAGCGCTCGCCCGCCACATCCGCGAGGCCTTCGGTGCCGAGCGCGCGGTTGCCGCTATCGCCGCCGCCTGATCAGCCCGCAGGTTGGCCGATGGCTTCCGCCGTGACGCGCGCGGTGAGAAGTCCGTCGTCGTCACGCGCGTCGGGCAGATGCGCCTTCTCGACACTGAGCGTCACCTTGGGATCAATCGCACCGCGCGAACGCGCATGGCTCAGCGCCTGTGTTTCCGCAAGGCGGAGCGCTTCCGCCAAGGCCAGCTTGCCGCTGCCGAAGAGCTGCATGCCACCATCGCCATGCACACGGAATGCACCGTTGCCGTCACCTTCGACGCTGATGGTGATGCGGTCAGCCACCTGCCCCGCCGCCGCCCCCACGGCATTCGCCACATCGCAGAAGGGCGCAAAGATGACCTCGCAATTGAGGCGCGCGGCAACTTCACCATAATAGACCTTTGCCGGTCCACCCACGGCCACGATGGGAACGGCGGGCGCCAGCGACACCTTGGCAAGTCCGACGCGGCCCGTGCCTTCACACACGGCCTCCCAGGCCGCACTGGCCTTGTCCCGCCCACCCATCGCCGTTTCGAGGATGACGCTTGCAGA
The DNA here is from genome assembly GCA_937868035.1 of uncultured Alphaproteobacteria bacterium. Classification (GTDB taxonomy): domain Bacteria; phylum Pseudomonadota; class Alphaproteobacteria; order Rhizobiales; family Aestuariivirgaceae; genus Aestuariivirga. The sequence goes on along the minus strand of CALMLK010000342.1, from coordinate 5,050 downwards.
AAGCGCCACGGTCTTGCTCCATACCTCGCGGCAGAAGGCCTCGGTTTCGCTGTCCGTCGGCATGCGCATGGAGCGGAACCGCGTCATCAACCGCGCGGCCTTCACGGCGGCACTCGTGGGCCAGTTGTCTTGCAGGCCCAGCACCAGGGCGGAATCCGATGGCGTGAAGCAGCAATATTGCAGAAGCCCCTTGCGCCGCAGTGAAGCGACCGCGCGCTGGTCGGCACTCGACAGCGCGATACGGCGCAGCGGCACGGGCTCCTGGCCGATGCGGGCCAGCAGTTCCGCCTCGCGTTCCGTCACGCCCGCCGCAACACCGCCCTTGTCGCCGAAGGGCCGCACCACGAACTTGCCGAGCATGGACCCGCCCTCTGTTTCGGCGAGATCAGCATCGAGCAGATCGTTGGTCATGGGATGGCGCGACGCGAGGAGTGAAATCGGAACGGCCCGCTGCGGACCGATCACAAGTTTGCCGAGATCATCGAGTTGCACTTCGCTGTCGCCGCCAAGGCCCACGGTGCGGACGTCAATGGCTTTCACCATGGTGCGCCAGCCGCCAACCTCCGCGCCCTGCGTTGCAACCATGGGCCGCCCGCCGGACAGGATCGCCACGTCCGTCGTCGTTCCGCCGATGTCCGACAGGATGAAATCATCGCAGCCCGCGAGCCACTTCGCGCCGACGAGGCTCGCCGCCGGACCGGACAATACGGTTTCGATGGGACGGAGCGCCACGCTTTCCGCATTCGCCAGTGTGCCGTCACCCTTCACGACCATGAGGCCACCCGCGATGCCAAGCCCATCCATCGCCGCGCGTACCGCCTCGATCAGGTGCGTGATGCGCGAGATGAGCCGCGCGTTCAGCAGCGCCGTCAGCGCGCGGCGCGGTGCATCCAGCGCGTTGGACAACTCGCTCGAAAGCGTGACGGGTTTTCCGGTGAGCTTGGTCACGAGATCGCGCGCGGCGATTTCATGGCCGTTGTTGCGCACGGCAAAAGATCCGGCAATGGCAAAGGCCGTGACCGACGGCGACATGGCTTCGATGCTGGCCGTCAGCGCCGCAATATCAAGCGGCCGCACGGCATCGCCATTGTGGTCATGCCCTCCCGCGACTCGCGCAACGGGCACGCCCGGGAACGCGCTGGCAATGCCGGTCTTCGCCGCCATCCCATCATCGAAGCCGATGAGGATCACCCCCGCGGCATTGCCATGGCCCTCGACCACGGCATTGGTGGCAAGCGTTGTGGAGACGCAGACGAGGCGGATGTCCTGAGGCGTCACCTGCCCGGCCAGTTGGCCGACTGCCGCCGCCATGGCGTTGCCGACGCCGATCGACAGATCGCCCTTGGTGGTTATGGACTTGGCCGAGGCCAGGATGCGGTGCACGCCGGCGTCGATCACGGCCGCATCCGTATAGGTGCCGCCCGTGTCGATGCCGAGGATGATGTTGCTCTTGCTCATGGTGTAGGAATGCCATTGGCGGTGCCGCAAGGGAAGATCAAGCACCGCGTCAGGGGTGAGATGTCCTCACCTCGGCTGAAACGGCATCAGCCGGTCTTGAGCTTCTTCATGTTGCCGCGGATTTCCGCGATTGATCCGGCCACGGCGGCCCGGTCGGCGCGCAGTTTGATCAGTTGCAGCTTCGCCTGGATCAGCGGCGGCTCAAATTCGGGATTGTCGACGCTGGCAAGCGTCTGCGCCAGGGACTGGGCCTTGTGGATGGCGGCATCAAGCTGCACTTCCTGTTGCACAAGCCCTTCGATGGCGCGCTCATGGGCACGGCGCAGCACCGCAACCTGCCACAAGGCACCGCCCTCCTCGCTTTTGATCGCCCGCAATTTCGCGTCCTTGGCAGCGGCTTCATGTTTGAAACGCTGGGGCATCACCGCGCCGAGTTTCATCGAGAAGCTGAGCTTGCCGTTGAACGACTGGTCATTGGCATCGAAGCCGTCCGCGTTCACGTCATCGTTCCAGCCCACCGAGGCCGACACGTCGATGGAGTCGAAGGTGCGCATGCGGCTGCTGAGGTCTTCAAGGTCCGCCTCTGCGGCAAGCAGGGCCGAGCCATAGGCTTCCGCCGATGATGAAGGCATCAAGGCCGCATCCAGCCGGCGGTCGGCTTGCGAACGCGACGCTTCTGCTTCGGCGAGGATTTCATCCGCCAGCACATTGATGGCCGTGGCCAGTTCGCGGTTGATTGCGCCAGTATTGAGCGCGCCGGCAACTTTCTTGCGAAGCCGCGCGATTTCCTTCTTCTGGCCCTCGATGGCCTTCAACCGCGCCTTGTGCCCCGCCGCCGTGAGGCCCTGCGGCGAAACGAAGACGAGTTTCTGCAGGCCATTCTCAGCGAGGTATTTCTGGCAGCGCACCTCGGCGGCCTGTTCCATCAGCCCCGCCTTGGCGATCCCTGTCAACGACATGCCCAGACTGACCGATGTCTTGGCATCGTCGTTCACGCTGCCGCTCAGGGTGGGTGAACGGAGAATGGTGGTCTGCGCCGCTGTATCCTCGCGGAGATAGTCGCACCAATGCGACCGGGGCATTTCGGCACTGGCCGGAACGGGCTTGGCCGTCGCCGTCACATCGCCTGCCTGCGCCCCGACCGATGCGGCTGGTTCGACAATCGTGTTGCGGAGCGGCGGCGTCGCGGCAACGACCTTCGGTTCACTGTTGATGGTGCCCAGGCGAAGCCCGCCGAGCTGGTCCAGCAACGGGCCCTGCGTGGCACAGCCTGCCAGCGCCAGCATGCCGCCCATGCCGAGCCACAACGCAAGCGAGGGCCGCGCGGACCTAGAAGAAGAACGGCGCGCGCGTGCCATGCACGATCTCCCGGGTGGCGGCGACAGGCTTGGTCAGCTTTGCCTCCACGAAAATGCCGCGGATGGGTTTCCCGAAGAAGGGATGCACCGAGGTGAATTCGCCAGGCTGCGGATCGCCCACGAAACCCGCCTGTTCACACCAGAACAGCGTGAAGGCGCAGGTGTGCAGAGGCGTACCCGGCGAGAACTTGGCGAGATTGGTGTAGGGCACGAAGATCACATCCACCCGTCCGTTGAGGGCCCGCGCCAGCGCGGAGGATTCGAGCGCCGAGATCTGCAGCTTCAGCACGGCGGCGCTGTCCTGCAGTTGCGTTGTCTTCACCGCAGAAGACTCGAGAGACGAGCGCGCCAGGTCCATGGCCGCTTTCGCATCCACCGCCTGCTTCACCAGCAGCATCAGGTTTGCGTCGGCTGCCGCCATGGAGGCGATGGGACCACCCTTTTCCAGTCCATCCCGCAGAGAGGTCAGGAGATCAGCGTTGCCATCCAGCGTCGCCACATCACCCTGCATGGCTTCAATGTCGGCATCCATCCCGGCCAGGCGCTGGCTTGCTTCCACGAGGCCCAGCGTACCCGCATTGTAGGTCTTCCTGTCGATGAGGCGCTTCTTATAGAGCTTCTCGAGGTCGGCCTCCATGCCGCCATGGGAAATCTGCGCCTGCATCACCTTCCGCACCTTGGTCATGCGCGCGATGTTGTCGCTCAGCATCTTGTGGCGGCGGGCACTTGCCTTGATTTCCTTGTTCACAGTTCCGAGCGAATACTTCACCAGCAGTTCCGCATCATGCAGGTCGCGTGTCGACCGCGTCTTCAGCATGGCATTTTCGGTCATCTCCTGGTCGATCTTGCCCAGCGAGACGCGGAGTTCGGTGAGATCGCGGTCCACCTTGTTGACCATCTCATGGCCGCGCGTCAGCGTCATGGGCGCACCCCACGAGCTTGACAGGAGGAAATAGGCGATCAGCATCGCATAGAAGGCAAAGGCGCAGAACAATGCCAGCAGGAGCAGAAACGCCGCGCGCTTGTAAAGGTTGGAGACAAGTCCCATCAGCGGGTTGAACACCAACTGACTGAGACTCTGTCGCGTGGGAGCTGCTTCTGGTGCAGGTGAAGCGGAATGTGCCTCCGGCGCCGGTCGGCCATGGGGCCTCGGTGCCGGGCGCGGCGACAGTCCGAGGACACGCAACAATTGGCCCTCGCGGACAGGTGCCGTCAGCACCCGCGCCACACCGGGCACGTTGAGATATTGGCTGACGTCACTCAGTCCGCTGACAACAACAAGGCGCAGCGGATATCCGAGATCGGCAAAGAGCGGCACGATGAGTTTCGTCGCCAGCTGTTCGTCCCGCTGGTCGATGATGGCGGTATCGAAGCGCACCTGGCGGGCAAGGTCCAGCGCCGCACGCACACTCGATTCGTAGCGGATATCGATCTCGCCGATATGCCGCGTGACGATGCTGCAGACTTCATCTGCCGCAGGCCCTACATAAAGCACCCGCCGCGCCGGTGCGGGCAGTCCTGCCGGAGGAATGCGTGGCTGGATCGTGGCCATCAGCCTGCCCCCGCCGTCGCGGATGAGACTTTGGCCGGCGTGGTCTTCTTCTTGGCGCCGCCGCGCGTTTCCCACGACGATGTGCCGAGCGTCGCAATCGCGAGCGGCGTCAGCGTGAGGTACATCACCGGAAACACGAAAGCCATGGACATGAACCACAGGCCAGAGGTGCGTGCCATCTCCGGCAGCTTGTGCTTGTTCAGCTCATAGGCCAGCGCAAATGTGGTGACGAGCAGCGCATGTTCGATCATCGGGATGATGAACCCGAGGCGCACCACCTGGCTGGCCAAAGTCAGCGGATAAAACAGCAGCAGCAGCGCCATCGAGACGTAGTGAACCACCACAAGCGGGTGAAAGCGCCCCAGATACGGAAGCGCCGTGATGAAATCGACGATGTTCGACCGGCGCCAGCGCAACTGCTGGCTGATATAGCCTGCAAAGGTGGGCGGTGCCTTGGTGAAGCAGCGCGCCTTGAAGCACAGCCGCGTCTTGTATCCACGCTCCACCAGCTTGCGGGTCAGGAAGCGGTCCTCGCCGTATTTCACTTCATCGCCGAGGAATGTGCGGCGCTCCACGTCCTGGTCCACCGCCAACAATGCCGCGCGGCGATAGAGCGTGAGGCAGCCCGACAGGCACATGATGTGGCTGAAATAGTTCTCGACGTTCTTCAGGAACTGGTAGC
>CALMLK010000341.1 GCA_937868035.1 uncultured Alphaproteobacteria bacterium | reverse complement strand
GCGCAAAGGCGTTGGGCACACCCTGGTTGAACGAGAAGGGCAACACGCACACGGAATCTGCGCCGCCCAGGCCAGCGCCAAATACGGCGGTCACGCTGCGGAGGATGTTGGTATGGGCGTCGGTCTGCGAGAGCATGACGCGCGACGTTTCCGCATGCAGGGCGAGCGGCCGGTCCGGCAGACCGCTCAGCTTCAGCACCTCCCGCCACAGGATGCGCGCCGCACGGAACTTCGCAAGCGTGGCGAACATGTCCTGCGTGGCGGCAAGCGTGATGCTGACGGCCCCTGCGAGAACGGCATCATCGAGGAACGTGAGACGGCGCAGATGTCCGACGGCTGTTGCCAGAGCCGCGCCAAGTTCCTCGGCATCGTCGAGCCCTTCGGCATGATAGGCCCGTCCATCGCCCCGCATCAGGGGACCGGTGAATCCTTGCGCATGGAGAAGTTTGGCAAGATCCGGGTCATGCGCGCCGTGATCAACGGCAAGCCGCGCCGGATCGAGCGGCAGGCGCGCTATGAGGTGGCGCAGGGCTTCCGCACCGAGGTCCCCGCCTTCGTTGCGGAGCGACAGTCTGTGAAGGCCCATGTGCTCGATTGCTGGAACCTGTGCAGGAGAGGGCAGAACAAGCCCGGTGACGCCGTTCTCTGTATCCTCAACGGCCTGCCTGTGGGCGGCTTGCACATCGTGGTGGTCCACGCGTGCAAACATGATCCATGGACCGTGGTGAGGCCGCTCGGCAGAGGGGCCAGCCTGACGCTGGAACAGGGCCGCGCCGGCATCGAAAGCGGCGCCCTTGGTGGCCTTCGCCACGCGCTTCAGCCACTCATCGGCTGTCGGTGTTGGAAAATTGTGCATGTGCGAGAACCTAGCCCCGCACAACCCCAACGGCAAATCCGCCTTTTGGCTCACAGAAAACCGCCGACCCCCGGAATATTGGCGGCACAGCGCCGCACGAGGTCATCACCTGCCATGGCGCGGGCGTGGGCCAGTGCAGCCGATCCCACTTGCCGCATCTGCTCTTGCGAAAGACCCAGCGACTGCAACTTGCTGATGGCGGCAAGAGGCCCGCCCATGAGGCCACCCGCCAGCATGCCCGTCAGCCGCCCGGCATGGCGGGTGGCAAGTTCTTCCGCGCCGGGCATCTTTTCGAACAGGGCCGGAACCGCACTGGCGTTGCCCTGCGTCTTGATGAGATTGAACATCACGCCCAGCGCGGCTTCCACCTTTTCCGCTGGAAGACCGGTCGTCGCCACAATCCCGTTGATCAAATCCTGCATTGAACGCCCTGTTTGCCTTGCACCATGTTTTGGAGCAGATAGGCGCAAAGCCAACAGATTCACAGGGGCAGTTTGAGATGGCCGACAATTCCATTTTCCTGGGCAAGAGCGACAAGCGCGAGGAACTGTTCCTGCCGCTGGCAAACCGCCACGGACTCGTCACGGGTGCCACAGGCACCGGCAAGACGGTGACTTTGCAGATCATGGCAGAGGGCTTCTGCGCCGCCGGCGTTCCCGTTTTCGCCGCTGACGTGAAGGGCGACCTTTCGGGCATCTGCATGAAGGGGGAACCCAAGGACTTCCTGCTCGAACGCGCCAAGAAAATCGGCTTCGACGACTACGGCTTCCAGGAAACGCCAACGATCTTCTGGGACCTCTTCGGTGAAGCGGGCCATCCCATCCGTACCACGGTCTCGGAAATGGGTCCGCTCATGCTGTCGCGGCTGATGGGTCTCACGGAGGCCCAGGAAGGTGCGATGAACATCGCCTTCAAGATTGCCGACGAGGAAGGCCTCGCCATTCTCGACCTGAAGGACCTGCGGGCGCTGCTGAAGGATCTCGCCGACCGCGGCAAGGAACTCACGACCGATTACGGCAATGTCAACGACCAGACCATCGGCGCCATCCAGCGCCGCCTTGTGGTGATTGACGAGCAGGGCGGAGACAAGTTCTTTGGCGAACCCGCCCTCGACATCAAGGACCTGATGCGCACCACGCGCGACGGCCGCGGCTACATGAACGTCCTGGCCGCCGACAAGCTGATCAATTCACCGCAGCTCTATGCAACCTTCCTGCTCTGGCTCATGTCGGAACTGTTCGAGGTCCTTCCGGAAGTGGGCGATCCCGACAAGCCGAAGATGGTGTTCTTCTTCGATGAGGCGCACCTGCTCTTTGCCGATGCACCGCCCGGACTGTTGCAGAAGATCGAGCAGACGGTGAAGCTCATCCGCTCCAAGGGTGTCGGCATCTATTTCGTCACGCAGAACCCGCTGGACGTGCCCGAGTCGGTGCTGGCCCAGATGGGCAACCGCGTGCAGCATGCGCTTCGCGCCTACACGCCCCGCGAACAGAAGGCGGTGGCGACTGCCGCCTCCACCTTCCGCCCCAACCCCAAGTTCAAGACCGAGCAGGCCATCACGGAACTGGGCAAGGGTGAGGCGCTGGTCTCGGTGCTCGACCTCAAGGGCGTGCCGACCATGGTGGAACGCACACTCATCCGCCCGCCATCCTCGCGTCTCGGGCCCATCACGGCGGAGGAACGCAACAAGCTGATCAAGAATTCGCCCGTCTTCGGCCAGTACGAGGACATGGTGGACCGCGAGTCGGCCTACGAGAAGCTGGCTGGCAAGGCCAAGGAGCGCGCCGCCGAACAGGAACAGGCAAAGGCCGTCAAGACGGCTGCGAAAGCCGATCGCGTGGAGCGGACTGCCCGCCCGCGTGAATCCACCACCGACCGCTTCGTCAAGAATGTCGCCGGTTCCGTGGGTCGCCAGCTTGGCACGACGGTGGCCCGCTCCATCGGCAACGCCCTGGTGCGCGGCATCCTCGGTGGATTGACCCGGCGCTGATCCCCATCAGCCATGCCCTCTGTTCATAGGGGGCATGGCGCGACATTCCCGCCCGCACTGTGTATGCCAGCGCCATGTTCGAGGCACGGTACAGGGGCTATTGGCTGGTGGCGGCGGGTGCCTCGCTGTTTTCAACGAAGGCGATCTTCATCAAGCTGGCCTATCGCGATGACCTCAACGCGACGCTGATGCTGGCCTATCGCATGGCCTTTTCCATCCCCTTTTTCGTGGCGGCGGGCCTGTGGGCCTGGCGGCAGAAGCAGGTGCAGGGAGAATCGCCCCCCGACATTCGCACGCTCGCCGGTGCCGTCGCCACCGGATGCATCGGCTACTATCTCTCCAGCTTCTCCGACTTCAAGGGACTGGAATACATCAGCGCGCAACTGGAGCGCCTTGTGCTGTTCACGTATCCGATCTGGGTGCTGGCGATTGGTGCTCTCGCACTCGGCCAGAAGGTTACGCGCCATGCCATCATCGCGGCGGTCGTGAGCTATTCCGGCCTTGCCATCGTCTTCGGCCTCGATCTGCCGGAGGGCGGGCAGAGCACGGTGATCGGCACGGCCTGGGTCATGGCCTGCGCCATCCTGTTCGCCATCTACCAGTTGCTCGCCAAACGCTTCGTGACGTGGATGGGCAGCGTGCTGTTCACTTCGGTCGCACTCACGTCGTCCGGCGTGGCCTGCATCCTGCACCATTTGATCTTCAATGGCGATTTCTCCGCCAGCAGCTTCTTCCTGTGGATGTGTTTCGGCTGCGCCATCTTCGCAACCGTGCTGCCGTCATTTCTCGTCAACGCAGGCATGGCACGCACCAGCCCGCAAGCCGTGGCGATGATCTCGACCGTCTCACCCCTGGTGACAATCGTGCTCGCCGTTTCGATCCTCGGCGAACCGTTCTCCCTCGCAGATGGCATCGGCTCGGCACTCGTGCTGGCCGGTGTCGGCTATTTCACCTGGGCGGATTCGCGGGCGAAGGCGGCAACCACGAGCGAAGCCTAGCCCGCCTTCTTCAGCCACTCACGCAACGCATCATTGATGCGCGTCTGCCATTTTGGCCCTTTGGCCTTGAACTTCTCAATCACATCAGCATCAAGGCGAAGCGTGGTGGATACCTTGGGCCGCTCCAATTTCGGACGGCCCCGGCTGACCACTGCCGCATCCATCTTCTTGCGCCAATAGGGCAGCGTCAGATCCGGTGCATCGTCTGGATCAACCCAGGCGGGCTCCAAAGGCTTTTTGCTCGCGGTCATTTGCTTTCCTCAGGCTGATGATGCGCCGTTTGCCGTTGCGCTCTGTCCAAACGACGACAACCAGCCTGCCTCCCAGTTTTCCAAACGTAATATGGCGATGCTCGTTGTAGTCCACACGGTCATCGTCGATCGTGATGTTCGGATGATCAAAAACAACCGCCGCATCCACGAAGTCGAGGCCTCTTTCGAGAAGCACCCGACGACGCTTTTGCTCGTCGAATTCGATGTCCATCTTTATTGTTACTACAATAAATGATGAGGAAAGTCAACGGGGGTGATCAGCTCACCGTATCGGGCAGAACCTCTTTGCGCTTGGCCATGAAGGCCTGCAGGGCTTCGTCGATGCCGGGGTCGAGGGCCGGCGCTTCGTAGTCGCGCAGCATCTTCTTCCACGTCGCGTTGGCGCGGACCACGATGTCCTTCTCGCCGTCATCGCGCCACTGCTCGAACGAGTTGTTGTCGGCAAGCGACGAGCGCCAGAAGGCGGTCTCGAAATTGGCCTGCGTGTGCGAGCAGCCGAGATAGTGCGAGCCCGGGCCAACTTCGCGGATGGCATCCATGGCCTGGCCGTTCTCGGAGAAGTCCGCACCTTCGGCGAATTTCTGGAACATGGTGAGCTGGTCGGCATCCATGATCAGTTTTTCGTAGCTGGAGGCGAGACCGCCTTCCAGCCAGCCCGCCGCGTGGAGGCAGAAGTTGACGCCCGCGAGCAGCGTGGGCCACAGCGTATTGGCGCTTTCATAGGCCGCCTGCGCATCCGGAACCTTGGAGCCGCAGAGCCCGCCACCGGAACGGAACGGCACACCCATGCGCCGCGCCAACTGCGCGGCACCGAGCGTCACCAGGGCCGGTTCCGGCGAGCCGAAGGTGGGCGCGCCGGACTGCATGGACATGGAGGCCGCGAAGGTGCCGAACACCACCGGCGCACCGGGGCGGCACAGCTGCGTGAAGGCGATGCCCACGGAGGCTTCCGCGAGAATTTGCGTGAGCGTGCCCACGGCCGTCACCGGCGACATGGCGCCCGCCACGATGAAGGGCGAGATCACGCAGGCCTGGTTGGCCCGGGCCAGCACCTTGAGGGCGCCCAGCATCACGCCATCCCACACCATTGGCGAGTTGGCGTTGATGAGCGAGGTCATCACGCAATTCTGGTCGACGAAATCCTTGCCGAACACCAACTCGGCCATGGCGACGGAATCCGCCGAGCGTTCGCCCGCCGTGACCGAAGCCATGAACGGCTTGTCGCTGTATTTGATGTGCGTGTAGATCATGTCGAGGTGGCGCTTGGCCACCGGAATGTCCACCGGTTCGCACAACGTGCCGCCCGCGTGATGCAGGCTCGGCAGCATGTAGACGAGCTTGGCGATGTTGCGGAAATCCTCGATCGTTGCATAGCGGCGGCCTTCATCCATGTTGCGGATGAAGGGAGGGCCATAGACGGGTGCGAACACCGTGTTGTTGCCGCCGATGGTCACGTTGTTGGCGGGATTGCGGGCATGCTGCACATATTCGCGCGGCGCCGTCTTGATGAGCGAGCGCACCAGCCCGCGGGGGAAGCGCACGCGGAAGCGCTTCGGGTCCGTGGCATTGGCCTTGACGTCGGCGCCTGCGTCTTTCCACATGCGTACCGCTTCTTCATCTTCGTAGAAGTCGATGCCCGTTTCCTGCAGCACTGTCTCGGCGTTGCGCTCGATCAATTCCAGCTGGTCGTCGCTGAACGGCTCGTAGGGCTTGATGGCACGGCGGATGAAGCCTGCCTGCTTGACCGTGGTGGCAGTGCGGGCCGCACGGCGGGCGTCGGCGCCACCGCGGGCGCGGCGGCCGGAGGAAGCAGGTTGCTGATCGGTCATGAGTGCCTCGTCGTCACAATGAGGG
>CALMLK010000340.1 GCA_937868035.1 uncultured Alphaproteobacteria bacterium | reverse complement strand
TTCGGCACGGGCACCACGGGCTCGCGCATCGCCAACGGTTCCTATGCCATGCACAAGGAACTGGAGCGGGAACTGGCGAAGTTCCTGAACCGCAAGCACTGCATCGTCTTCACCACGGGTTACCAGGCGAACCTCGGCATGATTTCGGGCCTCGCAGGCGCCCGCGACACGGTCTACCTCGACGCCGACTCGCACTCCTCCATCTATGACGGCTGCACGCTCTCGGGCGCCAAGCTCGTGCGCTTCCGCCACAACGACGCCGCCGACCTCGACAAGCGTCTGTCGCGCTCGGAAGGCGAAGAGGGCGGCAAGCTGGTTGTTCTGGAAGGCATCTACTCGATGCTGGGCGACCGCGCGCCCCTGAAGGATTTCGTGGAACTGAAGAAGAAACACAATTTCCAGCTTCTCGTGGACGAGGCCCATTCCTTTGGCGTGCTCGGCCCCAACGGTCGTGGCCTCGCCGATGAAGCGGGCCTTGAAGCGGAAGCTGATTTCGTTGTGGGCACCTTCTCCAAGAGCATCGGCTCCATCGGCGGCTTCGGCGCGGGCGATCATCCGCTGTTCGAAACGCTCCGCTATGCCATGCGGCCCTACATGTTCACGGCGTCCTCATCGCCCGCCACCATTGCCACCTCGATTGCCGCGGTGAAGACACTCGCCCGCGAACCCGGGCGCCGCGATGCGCTACGCCGCAACTCGGAGCGCCTGTTCAATGGTTTCCGCAAGCTCGGCCTTGAAATGGGTTGCGAAGAGGTGAGCCCGGTGATCGCCGTGAAGTGCAAGGACGAGCCCTCCACCATCATGATGTGGAATGCGCTGCTCAATGCGGGCGTCTACGTCAACATCGCGCTCCCGCCCGGCACGCCCAACCGCATCTGCCTGTTACGCTGCTCCGTCTCGGCTGCCCACACGGATGCGGAAATCGACCAAGTGATCGCGGCTTTTGGGCAGGTTGTTGCGGGGAAGTAGGCTTAGTGCCCCTCGAAGCCCACAAGGGTGTGCACTTTCACGCCCTTGGCCCGCAGCTTCGTGGCACCGCCCAGCTCGGGCAGGTCGATCACGAAGGCGGCGGAGACCACCTGTCCGCCTGATTTGCGGATGAGGTCGATGGCAGCGCCCGCCGTTCCACCCGTGGCGATGAGATCATCCACCAGCAGCACGCGATCGCCTTCGGCAATCGCGTCGGCGTGCATCTCGATCGTATCCACGCCATATTCCAGCGCGTATTCCTGCCCGATCACCTTGGAGGGCAGCTTTCCCTTCTTGCGGATGGGAATGAAGCCGCGGCCGAGCGTGTGCGCCACCGCGCCGCCGAGAATGAAGCCCCGCGCCTCGATCCCCGCGACGTAATCGATCTCCGTCTTCAGGAACGGCCATGCCAGTTCATCCACCGCCGCCCGGAACCCATGCAGGTTTGAGAGCAGCGTGGTGATGTCGCGGAACATGATCCCCGGCTTGGGATAATCGGGAATGGTGCGGATGTAGCGCTTGATGTCGAAGCCGTTGCGAAGGTCCATGTCCGTTTCCCCCAGTGTCCGTGTCAGGGCCATTTCACTTCAGGTGGCATTGACGAGAGGATGCTGTCAACATTGCCGCCGGTCTTGAGGCCGAAAATCGTGCCACGGTCGTAGAGCAGGTTGAACTCCACGTAGCGCCCGCGGCGGATCAACTGTTCTTCTCGGTCTTCCGCAGTCCACGGCGTCTGCATGTTCCGGCGCACGAGGGCAGGGTAGACCGAACGGAAGGCCTCGCCCACGTCTTTCACGAAGGCGAAGGCAGCATCGCCCGCATCGAGGTAGTCGAAAAAGATTCCGCCGATGCCGCGCGGTTCCTTGCGGTGCGGCAGGTAGAAATACTCGTCACACCATGCCTTGTAGCGCTCATAGTCGGCGATGGCGTGGGCCGTGCAGGGGGCTTTCATGGCCGCATGGAAAGCGACCGAATCCGGATCGTCCTGCGTTCGCCTGCGCATCAACACAGGCGTGAGATCGGCGCCGCCACCAAACCACGCCTTCGTCGTCACCACATGGCGGGTATTCATGTGCACGGCGGGAATATTCGGATTGCGTGGATGGATGATGAGCGAAATGCCCGACGCCCAGAAGCGCGGGTCCACATCCGCGCCGGGGATCTGCTTGCGGAATTCGGGTGAGAATTCGCCGTGGACGGTGGAGACATGCACCCCCGCCTTCTCGAACAGCCGCCCGTGCAACAGCGCCATGGTGCCGCCGCCCTGGTTTTCGCCTCGCAGCCAGGGCGTGCGCACGAAACGTCCGCTGGGGGCAGGGCCTTCGGCCTCGTCCTCCAGCCGCTCAAGGTCGGCGGTGATGCGGTCCTGCAATCCCTCGAACCACGCTTGCGCCACCTCTTTCATGCCCCGGCCTTTCTGAAATGTTCAGATTTGTTTTCGGGGCCGTGGTTAAGGCATTCTTGCGCGCTTTGCCACCGGTCACCTGCCGGGGCGGGCAAAACATCGCGAATACATGTGCTTGCATGGAGGCAACAACGAATCCGGCGCAAATAAGGGTTGCGCCGTTACGATCTCGTCAACCACGGCAAACAACCCAACCTTATCAGTTACTGCGCAACCTGACGGTGAAATCGTTGAGGAGTAGTATTGTCATGAAAAGCGTTCTGGGGCGCTTCTTCCGTGATCGTGCCGGCAACACGGCCATCATGTTCTCACTTGCAGCCGTGCCTCTGCTGCTGGGGGCCGGTGCCGCCGTTGACATGGTGCGCGTCGACATCGAGGCGAAGGCGGGGGCGCATCTG
>CALMLK010000339.1 GCA_937868035.1 uncultured Alphaproteobacteria bacterium | reverse complement strand
CATCGCTTCAAACTCGGCCAGAAAACCTTCCATGGCCCGCTCTGGCGCCATGATCTGCATGACATAGTTCAGATCGATGGAGTGAACATAGGGCGGCCAATCATCCGTCGCCCAATTCGCTGGCAGTTCGACCAGCTCACCCTTTGCCGTTTGAAGTATGTAGGGAACATCATCGCCCATCAGCGACGAGTCATAGAGAAAGCCCTCTTCGATGAGCAGGTCCGCCGTGTTGTCCGAGAAGTTGTAGAGCGGCGAGCGGTTTCCGCGGGGCCGCTGTCCCGTGTGCTTCACGATCGTTTCAATGGACCGCTGCATCCAATACTGTTCGTCTTTCCGCGACAATGAATTGGGCGCCTCGTGGATATAGCCATGGAAGGCGACTTCATGACCGTCCCTCACCATGGCTTCCACGGCGGCAGGATAGTGTTCGATGCACCAGGCCGGCACGAAAAATGTCTGCTTCAATCCGTAGCGCCGGTACGCCTCGAGAATCCGGGGTACGCCCACTTCAGGACCGTACTTCAGCATCGATATGGTGGACACGCGGCGGAAGGAATCCTTCGGCTGTTCGAGATGCACGAGGCTGTCGGCATCCATGTCGAACGTGATTGCACAGGCGACCTTTGCGCCGTTCGGCCAGGGTACGGGATTCCTGATCATGGTCTGTTGTCTCCACTCGTTGTCATTGCAGCAGTTTCGGCAGGCATTGCCGAAACGCCTTGATGACCGGTCTCTCGGCATCGCTTTCACGATAGGCAATATTATGAAGCGACTTGAATGTATATGTGCGCGGCTTGATGGAACGCAGCATGCCGTCCTTCACCCATTTGTCGGCATAGTGGTCAGGAAGGAAGCCGATGAACTCGCCCGAGAGGATCATCATCAGCTGAGCCTCCATCTGCATGATCGAGGCCGCTGCACGGGGATGCCCCACCCGGTAGAGGTCATCAAATTGCCGGTAGGCCCTCACGGAGAAGCGCGTTGCGTCAATGACGTCTTGCGTGATCGTGCTGTCACGGCGCGCAAACAGGGGATGCCCCTTGCCACAGTACAGATAGTGGGGCTCATTGTAGTAGGGCTAATAGACCATGCCGGCAATTTTCTGGGTGAGCGGACCGAGGATGATGTCCCGGTCGCCGTCTGACAGGCGCTGTTCCAGTTCCGACGGAGTCCCCAGAAACACGTCAACGAAAATATCAAAATCGGGCTTCATCAGTCTGGCGATGATCTTCTGCAGGCCAAGCTGCGAACTCGTGAATGTCCCTTCCGATGCCCCGATCTTCAGCCTGCCCGTCACGCCGCCGCTCACCGATGAGATGCGGGCCTGGAAGTCGTCAATATCGGCAAAGAGCTTGCGCGCCGCATCATAGGTGGCCTGCCCCACGTCGGTGAGGCGGAATTTGTGACGGCCGCGCAGGCAGAGCTTTGCGCCGACGCGCTTCTCCAGTTCAGCAAGGTGCGTGCTGAGGGTCGACTGCGACAGGTTGAGGGTGATCTGGGCTTCTGAAAAGCCGCCAGCATCTGCCAGCACGACGAAGACCCGGAGCAAACGAAGGTCGATATTGTCGAGACGGCGCATGGTTGGGAGTTTTCAGCCTTTCACATACATTGACGAATTTCAATGCATCAATCCAAAAATGGAGATGGAAGTCGATGTAGAAAAGTATCACTGTTCGGGAAAAATAAACATCACGTGAAGGGAAACGTCCATGACATTCAACAAGAATGCGAAGCTCATGTCGTTGTTGCGCCGCAACCTGTTCGGCGGCACCACCATGGTGTTGGCCGCGGCCGGATGTGTGGCCCCGGCCCAATCGGCCGAGACGATCCGCATGCTGGCGCCCACCTGGCTCGGCTTTGCGCCGGTCCATGTCGCCAATGACCTCGGCTGCTTCAAGGAAGAAGGCCTCGAGGTCGACTACAAATTCGAGGATGACCGCACCAACGTTCTCGCCGCCTACACCCGTGGCGACATCGAAGTGGACATGCGGACGGTCGGTGAGCATCAGGGCCGCCCGCGTGACCCCGATACCCCGGGTGTCATCATTGGAACCATTGACGAGTCCGTGGGAGGTGATGGCGTGATCGCCGATGACGCGATCAAGTCGGTTGCCGACCTCAAGGGCAAGACTGTCGCCGCCGAACCCAACATCCCGGCCCGCCTCCTGCTCCAGCTCGCCAATCAGCGCGAACATATCCTCAACGACGAACTGCGCCACCG
>CALMLK010000338.1 GCA_937868035.1 uncultured Alphaproteobacteria bacterium | reverse complement strand
AATGGAACCGCCATGATGATGCCGGCGATGCCCCAGGCCAAACCCCAGAACGCCAGCGCGATCAGAATGGCAACCGAGTTGATCGACATGCGCCGGCTCAGCACCGCAGGCGTGACGATCTGCGTTTCGATGCCGATGATCGTCATGTAGACGAGCGGCGCCAAAATCGCCTGACCCCAGTTTGAAAAGACGACGATGGACACAAAGGCGGAGACGATCACGCCAGCGATGGGCCCGAGATAGGGAATGAAATTCAGTGCGAACACGAAGAAAGCCCAGAAGTGCGGCATCGGCATGCCGATGAGCCAGAAGCTCACGCCGACAATGGCGCCGAGTCCTGCATTGATGGCCGTGATGGTCAGCAAATAGTTGGAGACGTCACGCTCCACGTCGAAGACGATGCGGAGTGCATTCTTCTTGTCGTCAAAGCGCGGCATGACACGGATCAGTTTCTCGTAGAACAGGTCGCCCGATGCCATCAGGAACAGCGCAATGACGAGCGCGCTGCTGAGCGTGATGGTAACATTCACGGGATAGGTGGCGATGAAGTTCGCAATGGTGGGCAGCACGGGTTGCCGCACCACAACTTCGGGCGTGGTGGACGCTCCCCCTTCCGTGGCCGGGGCAGCGATGGTTTGGGTCACATCTAGAATGTGCTTGAACCAGTCCAGCAGCGACGCATTGCGCTGCAGGAATGTGCGCTGCACCTCGGGCCAGCGGTTGATCCAGTCCGTCAATGCGCTGCCAAACACGGCGACGATCACCAGCAGCAAGGCAGCAAGCACCAGCGCGATGCCGGTCGTCGTGAGCCAGGCCGGCACGCCGCGTTTGGACATGCGGCGAATGAAGGGCCGAAATGTCAGGGCAATGAAAAACGCGAAGGCCACGGGTACAAGGAAATCCTTGCCGATGACCGTTGCTGCCGTGACCGCAAGAATGAGAAGGCCGACCAACGCATTGCGGATGTGCCGCAGAAAGGGAGACTGCGGCGCCTCATCTCTGCCCTGCTCATCATCAAGTGCAGCGCTCACGTGGCGGATTCTCCTCGATCGTAATATCCCCAACCCAAACGGAAGAAGCGGCGCCGGGGCGCCGCTTCGGGTTGGATCATCCTAGCGGCGGCCAGAGCGGCGGCCGCCACGCTGGCGGCCACTTGACTGCCATGACATCATGGAATTGGCAGGCCACATCACGCCGATGAGCAGGCCGATCCCAAGGCCGATAGCCCCCAGCATCAACGGACGCTCATTTGCCATGCTGCGGATCGATGCCATGTCTGGCAGCGTTCCGGGCAGTTCGCGCGCCGCAGAATCGGCCCAGGAATAAGCGCCGCTGAGCGCATCACGGCCCCGGGCGGCATAGCGGGACGCACTGCGGCCGTAGGACGAGAGCGCCGACGTGGCGTCCTGGCGCTGTTGCCTGCCGCGGCCGGACGCCTTGGATTTCGCTTTGCGGCCACCACGTCCGTGGTCGCGTCCGTTAGCCTTGCGCGCCGGGCTCTTCGCCTTGTTCGTTGCGGATTCGGTTGTCGTCGTCGTGACCATGGTGTCCTCCTTTGGTCATTGCGTTGGAATTGCGCCGTGTGGTCGTCTTGCCGCTGCCGGACGTTCCGGGAGCGGCCTCACCACCCCTGCGGGCGGAAATCGTCTTGGTGAAATAAAGTGCGGCCACCATCAGGCCAGCGAACACCACCGGCCGTTCGCGCACCGCCTGTGGCAGGCCGCTTGTGAGCTTTCCGAGCCCCGTGGCATCCACAAGATCCTGCGCCATGCCTTGCACACTCAGGCGCTCACGGAGTTCGCCGAGGGTATCGTGGAATGCCCGTCGCCGCGCGTCGGCTTCACGAGCCAGCGCCTGCAAATCCCGTTTCATGGCCGTGCCCCTGATTTCCTGCTGTCAAACATCCAGCGGTAAACGGCGCTGACAGGCTTCGCTGGCTTGATGTGCGACATCGACCAGCGGCCTATCAGGGCCATGATGACAAGAAGCACCGCGCCGATGATGATACCCGCCAGAGCTTCGTCCATGGGCCACTGCGACAGGTACCTCACGGCCGCCTGGGCCAGGACGACGATGGCTGCAAATCCGACCAGCAACGCCACGACGCCCATCACGATGCTCGTGATGATGCGCCGGGCAAGTGCTCCCGTTTCCGCCTTCGTCAGCGAAGCCTCTGCTTCAGCCCAGGACCGGCCATCTTCAAACAGGCGCGCCGCCAGTTCGATCAGCGACGGCTGACCGTCCGATCCGGCAGCCCGGTCCAGTCTAGGCATTGGCCCGGTTCTCGCTGCTGCGCGCCCGCTTTGCCGAAGCGCGGCGGCCAGACTTGTTCTTGCCGCGCTTGGAGCTTGCACCACGGGAACCGCGGGAAGTGCCGGAATCGCCCTCGGGCCAGGCAAGGCGTGCCGCAAGCGCACCACCGGCCACCGCCGCAAAGAAGGTCGCCACCGGCCGGCGGCGCGCGAAATCTGCCGTATCGCGCAGAACCGTTTCCATGTCGGCATTGCGCGCATAGTCCGTCACCGTCTCCACGCTTTGGGAAATGGCATCCACCTGGTCCCGCACCCAGGGGTAATCCTCAAGGCTCGCGGCAAAATCGGCCACGGCGCTGCCAATGGCCTCGAATTCGCGCGAGGAGAAGGCCCGCCGCCGCAAGCCCACCAGCTTGGCGAGGCTCAACGCATCTTCCACAAGATGAGAGCCGCGAGACTGCTGAGAGGAACGTCCGGAAGAAGAACTCTGTTTCATTGTCACACCCATCCGCTACAGTTTTGACTGTTGCTGCAACGCCCGGACGCGCCAAGGGTTCCATGCGAGTCTGGAGGGTGTGAGGCTGATAATGGTGTGAAAGGTGCGGGCGTCAGCGCCGGCGCAGGATGCAGGAGATCAAAACGACCCGGCATCCGGAAGAAAAGAGGAGCGCCCTCTTCCGCTCACGGGAGCAAGCGGAAGAGAAGCGCTCCATCAGGATCAATCGTAAAGAACGGCCGAGATCTTCGGGTCGTTCATGTTGGACTTGTCGTACCAGTAGAAGCCCGTATCCATGATCTTCTCGAGCTTCTCGCCTTTGATGGCCTTGGCCAGCGAGTTCACCACGCATTCGCCGATGCCGACGGGGTTCTGCGTGATCGAGCCGAGCAGCGTGCCGTCGTTGATGGCATCCTTCTGCGTCTTGCCGGAGTCGTAGCCGATGGCGACGATCTTCGAGCCCGTTTCCTTCTTGGCAACGGCGAGGCCGATGGCAGCGCCTTCGTTCGAGGCGAAGATGCCCTTCAGGTTCGGATAGGCCTGCAGCGTCGCCTTGATGTCATCGGCGGCCTTCAGCGCGTCGTTGGCATACTTGATGTCGACGATGTTGATCTTCGGATACTTTTCCTTGATGCGGTTCACGAAGCCGTCACGGCGGCCAATGCCCGTGGCAGAGGTCTGGTCGTGGATTTCGGCTGCGATGTCGCCTTCGCCACCGATGGCTTCAGCCATCTTGTCGGCGGCGGCGCCAGCGGCGTTCACGTTGTCGGTCGTGCAGGTCGTGAGCGGCAGGTCGCTGTCCACGCCCGAGTCGAAGGCAACGATCGGAATGCCGGCATCAGCGGCCTTCTGGAGGGCCGGAACCTGGGCCTTGGAGTCGAGAGCGGCAAAGCCGAGGCCCTGGGGCTTCTTGGCAATGGCGGCGTTCAGGATGTCCGTCTGCTTGTCGATTTCGGCTTCCGTGTTCGGTCCTTCGAAGGTGATCGTCACGTTGTTGGCCTTGGCAGCCGATTCAGCGCCGGCCTTCACGGCCTGCCAGAACTGGTGGCTGAAGCCCTTGGCAATGATCGGGAAATAGACGTCTTCGGCAAAGCTCGGTGCCGAGAGCATCGTGGCAGCGCCGAACAGGGCCACTGCGAACAGTTTCTTCTTCATGTTTCACTCCGTTGGTTTTTCACATGCCGCATCAGGCTGCGGCGACCATGTTGAACAGTATGTGTCCTCCCTGTCCTACATCTTTTTCCGCAGTGCGATGTCCACATACACTGCAATGATGATGATGATGCCCGTCACCACGATCTTCCACTCCTCCTGCACACCCATGACGCGCAGGCCGTTGGTGAGAACGCTCATGATGAAGGCGCCGATGATGGTGCCCAGAATGGTGCCGCGCCCGCCTGCAAGCGACGTGCCGCCGATGACGGCTGCGGCGATGGCGTCGAGTTCATAGCCGAGGCCAAGGGCGGGCTGGGCGGAATTGAGGCGCGAGGACACGAGCAGTCCCGCCACACCACAGATCATGCCGCTCATGCCATATGTGATGATCTTCCAGAAATCCACGTTGACGCCCGACAGGCGTGCCGCTTCCTCATTGCTGCCAAGCGCAAAGATGTAACGGCCCAGCAGCGAGCGGGTGAGCACGATCGACGCCACGATGGCCACGCCGAACATCACAAACACGCCATTGGGAATTTCCAGGCCCGGGATGAGCAAGGTGACGGAGCTTTCGGGAGAAATGTACTGATAGCTCGGCGTGTCGTTGAAATAGATGGGCTTCGCGCCCGAGAAAACGAGCGCAAGGCCACGGGCGATCTGCATCATGCCCAGCGTCGCGATGAAGGGCGGAATCTTCAGCTTGGCGATGATGCTGCCGGAAAATCCGCCCATGACGGCACCGGATGCCAGCGCGCCGGCAATGCCCAGCGGCAGCGGCATGCCCGCATTGGTGAGCACAAGGCCCGCCATCACCGCCGTCAGCGTCATCATGGTGCCGACGGCGAGGTCGATGCCGCCCGAAATGATGACCAGCGTCACCGCAACGCCCAGCACGCCGTTCACGGCGGTGGCCTGCATGATGTTGACCATGTTGTTCCAGGCCGCGAAATTCGGGGCAAAGATGCTGAAGAACAGCAGCAACGCCACCAGCACGACGAACGCCACCGCCTTCTGCATGGTGGCGATGGTGAAGAAGCCGGTCTTTTCCGTTTCGGCAGCATTCAGGACGGTGTCGGTCATTATCCGGTCTTTCTCTGTATCAGGCGGCCTTGCCCCAGCCTTGCGCGGCGAGGGTCATGATCGATTCTTGCGTGGCGGTCTTGCCGTCCAGTTCGCCGGTGATGCGCCCTTCGCACATGACGATGACGCGGTGCGACAGGCGCAGGATTTCCGGCATTTCGGATGAGATCACCACAATGGATTTGCCCTGCTCCGCGAGGCCCTGCAGCAGCTTGTAGATTTCCGCCTTGGCGCCGACATCAATGCCGCGCGTCGGTTCATCGAAGAAGAGAATGTCGCAGTCCCGCAGCAGCCACTTGGCGATGACGACCTTCTGCTGGTTGCCACCGGAAAGGAGACGTGTCTCCTGGTCCACCGAGGGTGTCTTCACCTTCAGCAGGTCCACGAACTGCTTGGAGGTGCGGCGCAACACCCTGTCCTGCATCCACACTTTGCCACGGGTGAAGCGGGGCCACGATGCCATCGTGACGTTGTCGCGCACCGACATGGGCGTCACCAGGCCGAAATGCTTGCGGTCTTCGCTCAGGTAGGCGAGGCCGAGCTTCACCGCGTCCTTGGGGCTCTTGATGGCCGCGCGCTTGCCGTGCACGTAGATTTCGCCGCTGTCGATGGGGTCGGCACCAAAGATGGCGCGTGCGACCTCGGTGCGGCCTGCGCCCATGAGACCGGCAAAGCCGAGGATTTCGCCCTTGCGCACGGTGAAATTGATGTCCCTCACGGCCTTGCCGCGGTTGAGACCCACGACCCGCAGCATCTCGGTATCGGTGCCCTGCCCTTCGGCACGGCTGGCATCGGCGAGTTCGCGTCCCACCATCATGGAAATGATCTTGGCCATGGACGTATCTGCGGCAGGCAGCGTGTCGATGTATTGGCCGTCGCGCATCACGGTGATGCGGTCGGCGATGCGCTTCACTTCATCCATCTTGTGAGTGATATAGACAATGCCCACGCCCTGCGATTTCAGTTCCTTGATGATGGCGAAGAGATGCTCGACTTCCGTTTCATTCAACGCGGAGGTCGGTTCGTCCATCACGAGCACGCGGGAATTGAACGACAGCGCCTTGGCAATCTCCACCAGCTGCTGGCGCGCAACGGTGAGGTGCCCCACTTCCTCTCGCGGATTGATATTGATCTTCATGCGCTTGAACAGCGCCGCCGCATTGGCGTTCATGGTCGCTTCGTCGACGAACAGGCCGAAGCCCCGGCGCGGCTCGCGGCCAATGAAAATATTCTGCGCCGCCGTCAGGTGGCTCATCAGGAAGAGTTCCTGGTGAATGATGCTGATGCCGAGATCCTGCGCCGCCTTGGGGCCGGGGATGGTGACGGGTTTGCCATCCACAAGGATTTCGCCATCGTCGGGCTGATACACGCCTGTGAGGATTTTCATCAGCGTGGACTTGCCAGCGCCGTTTTCGCCCATGAGTGCATGGACCTCGCCGGCACGGAGATCGAACTGCACGCCGCGCAGGGCATGGACACCGGGAAAGCGCTTTTCGATATTGCGCATCACGATTTTCATCGCGGGTGCGGCAACGTCGTCACGCGGCCGCTGGGCTGCCGGCGTGCCGTGCGCTTTGTTCTTGGCATTCATGATGCCTGTCCTCTCCCATGTGCGCAGCCACAGCGTGCCGCGTCTCATTTTTTATTCAGCCTAGCAGCATTTGCACCGACGCCAAGAGTCAATGCGGTTCCTGCGCTCTCCGTGCCGGGCCGTGTTTCCCCTCTGGCTTGCTGCCATGTTTTTGGGAAAGCATTTCATTGGAAAGAGCAGGACAGTCCGGCGCCGTGTCGGCAGGCACCAATCCCCTTCAGCGTCGCCCGCACCGCCGACCCGCTGCAGGCGCAGACAGCGGCGGATTGGATCAAGACCCCCACCCTCACGTGCCAGCGGCCAATCCCATCCCAAAAATATCAAAAAATTTCAAGAACAGATTTTTCCAAACTGACAGTTTTGGAATATTTGTTTTGTTTTGACGACTTCCTATGCAAAAAAGACACTGGCTCACGAAATATTTGCATCACAATGATGCAAAATGAGTTACAGCCTCATCGAATGGGTGGCAACACATGACCTTGTCCAGAAAGACAACCGTCCACGATCTCCTCATCTCGAAGGGCCGGCACTACCCGCGCCATTCCCGCAAATATGCCGAACTCGCCGCGCTGGAGGAGGCCATGCAAAAGGAACGCATCCGCGCCTTCCAGGGCTTTGTGGCGGATGTCGGCAGCGGCGGCTATCCCCAGCCAGCCCATGAAGTGCATATGGACGCAACACAATTGAAACAGTTCCGCGCGTCAGCCGGAATCGAATGAGGGCAGCCATGAAACGTGTCACCGTCGCCGATATCATGCAGGAAACCGGCCTGTCCCGGGCCACGGTGGACCGCGTGCTCAATGGCCGTGGCCGCGTGCACGCCCGCACCAAGCACGTAGTCCACGAGACGATCCAGCGGCTGCAAAGTCCCGCGGGCACGGACCGCTTCGCCCCATCGGCAGACATGCTGCTCCGTGTGGGCCGCGGCATGACCCGGCAGATGGCGGCGGTGTGGGAGGCGCGCGGCGTGAAAGGCGATATCCACGATGTCTACGACGCCACGGAAGCCGACATCATCCGCTCCATCCGCCGTTTGGCGGAGGACCCGTCGCGGCCTCTCATCCTCACGGTGAAGAACAGCGATGGCATCGTGGAGGCGCTGCGTCAGGCACGCAGCACCGGCAAGCGCATCATCACCCTCGTCTCCGACGTTGCGCCGGATGCCCGCGATCACTTCGTGGGCATCGACAATCGCGCCGCCGGGCAAACAGCCGCCTACCTGATCGGTGGCATGCTCGCAGGCCGGCAGGCAACGGTGGGTGTGGTGGTGGGCGACACCGCCTTCCGCTGCCATGAAGATCGCGAGATCGGCTTTCGCACGGGATTGCGCGCGCAGTTCCCGCTTCTCACCATTGCACCCGAAGCGCGCGGTGAAGACAGCGCCGAGCTCACCCGCAGAGCCGTCGCGCGCCTGCTGGCCGAGCATCCGCAACTGGCGGCGATCTACAATGTCGGCGGTGGCAATCAGGGCTTGGCCGCAGCACTCGAAGCCGCAGGCCGGGCAGGCGATGTGGCTGTCGTCAGCCACGACGTCAACTTCGTCACCGCGCCCCTGCTGCGCGAGCACATGCTGAACTACGTGATCGCCTCCGACCCGGCACATCTGCTCACGACCGCACTGGGCATTGCCACGGCCCCTCCCGAGACTCGCGACACCACCCTCGTCGATTTCGGCATCTACAGCCGCTTCAACGTGCCGGCATTTGCACAATAGGCCGGAAAGACGCAAAAAGACGCATTGTTGAATTTCGTTGCGTCATTATAAAACATTTTTCTTGCAGCAATGTCGCATCTCCCTGTATTTGCGCCCTTCGCGCCAGCGTGACGTCACCCCCCACAAGGAGAACCCAGCCATGGATGATCTGCAATTCGGAACCCGGGACAAGCGTGGCAACTGGTCGCCGAAGGACCCCGCCGAGGTGGCCCCGATCTGGGACATGCCGCCGAAGATCGGCAAGATCCTGCGCTGGCTGCCGCAATATGTATTCCCCTACGACATCCTCTGGGTGCTGTCGGCGCTGGCATGGTGGAACTGGGTCCTGCCCGAGGCAGACGTGATGAAGACGCTGACCTGGGGCTGGATCCTCAAGCTCTTCATCGTCAACGCCATCGCTGTCTTCGCCTTCTTCGGCATTTTCGAATGGCGGCTTTACACGAA
>CALMLK010000337.1 GCA_937868035.1 uncultured Alphaproteobacteria bacterium | reverse complement strand
GTGTCGCGCTCCCACTGGGTGAGATGGCGGCAATACTGGTTCCACTCATTGTGCTTGAGCTTGAGGTACCCGGCGGACACTTCCTTGCCAAGCGCGTTTTGCAGATAACTGTCACCTTCAAAGGCGCGCAGCGCATCGAGAAGGTTGAGCGGCAGCTTGCGGGCATCCTTGATCGTATGGCCTTCGGCATACATGTCGATGTCGAGGCGCTTGCCCGGATCCATCTTCTCTTCAATGCCGTGCATGCCCGCCACAAGGATGGACGCAAGCAGCTAGTACGGATTGGCGGCACCATCCGGCAAACGGTATTCGGCGCGGCCAGCATCAGGGATGCGTACCATGTGGGTGCGGTTGTTGCCGCCGTAGGTGATCGACGACGGCGACCACGTTGCGCCGGAAATGGTGCGCGGCGCGTTGATGCGCTTGTAGCTGTTCACCGTGGGATTGGTGATGGCCGCCATGGCAGCGGCATGCTGCATCAGGCCGCCCAGGAAGTGATAACCGAGTTGCGAGACGCCAAGGTCCCCCTTGTCGTCTTCAAACAGGTTCTTCTTGCGGTCATTGTCCCACACGGACAGGTGCACGTGGCAGCCATTGCCGGTGAGGTTGATGAAGGGCTTCGGCATGAAGGTGGCGCGCATCCCATGCTTCTCGGCAATGGCCTTCACCATGAACTTGAAGAAGGCCAACTGGTCTGCCGTGGTCAGCGCATCGTTGAAGTTCCAGTTGATCTCGAACTGGCCGTTCGCATCTTCATGGTCATTCTGGTACGGGCCCCAGCCCAGCTTCACCATCGTCGAGCAGATTTCGCCGATCACATCGAGGCGGCGCATGATGGCGGACTGGTCGTAGCAAGGCTTGTCCTGGGTGTCCTTGGTGTCGGAAACGCCAGAGCCATCGGAATTGATCAGATGAAATTCCGGTTCAACACCTGCCATCAACTTCATGTTTTTGGCCGAATATTTCTCCACGAGTCGGCGCAAAACCACACGCGGTGCCTGAGCCAGAGGTTCGCCATTCATCCAGGGGTCGCCAGCAACCCAGGCCACGTCCGGACGCCACGGCAATTGGATGGCCGTCGAAGCGTCGGGCATCACCAGAATATCGGGATGGGCCGGTGTCTGATCCAGCCACGTGGCAAAGCCGGCGAAACCAGCGCCTGCCTTCTGCATCCGCGCGGCCGCCTCCACCGGCACAAGTTTGGCACGCTGGGTGCCAAACAGGTCGGTGAAATTGAAAAGGAAGAATCTGACCTCCTTGTGGTCTTTCGCAAAGCTGGCGAGATCGCCCATGTGTGTCTCCATTCCCTATGATTTTTTGTTTTTGTGTGTGGCGCGGCGGATCAGTATCCGCCGCGGCCCGGTATCCAGCTTGTGCCGGCGAGAGGTACGCCCGCCATCGCCGCGGCTTCCACCGTCAGCGCGCAGAGGTCTTCCGGCTCCAGATTGTGCAAGTGGCTCTTGCCGCAGGCGCGGGCCACGGTTTGCGCTTCAAGCGTCATGACCTTGAGGTAGTTGGAGAGACGCCGCCCCGCCTTCACCGGATCCAGGCGCTTGGCCAGATCAGGATCTTGCGTGGTGATGCCCGCCGGGTCACGGCCTTCGTGCCAGTCGTCGTAGGCACCAGCCGTCGTTCCCAGCGCCTTGTACTCCTCCTCAAGATGCGGATCATTGTCGCCCAGTGCCACCAGTGCAGCCGTGCCGATGGCAACGGCATCGGCACCAAGTGCCAGCGCCTTCGCCACGTCGGCTCCGTTGCGAATGCCGCCGGAGATAATGAGCTGCACCTTGCGATGCATGCCGAGATCCTGCAGCGCCTTCACCGCGGGGCGGAGACAGGCAAGCGTCGGCAGGCCCACATGTTCGATGAACACTTCCTGCGTGGCGGCCGTGCCGCCCTGCATGCCGTCCAGGACGACAACGTCGGCGCCGGACTTCACGGCCAGCGCCACGTCATAATAGGGACGCGTGCCACCGACCTTCACGTAGATCGGCTTTTCCCAGGAGGTGATTTCACGCAACTCGTGAATCTTGATTTCAAGGTCGTCCGGTCCCGTCCAGTCAGGATGACGGCAAGCCGAGCGCTGGTCGATGCCTTTCGGCAGGCAACGCATCTGCGCCACGCGATCCGAAATCTTCTGGCCGAGCAGCATGCCACCACCACCGGGCTTGGCTCCCTGCCCCACCACGACTTCGATGGCATCCGCCTTGCGAAGATCGTCCGGGTTCATGCCGTAGCGCGACGGCAGGTATTGGTAGACCAGATGTTTGGACTGGCCACGTTCTTCCGGCGTCATGCCGCCGTCGCCCGTCGTGGTCGATGTGCCCGCCATCGAGGCGCCGCGCCCCAGGGCTTCCTTCGCTTGCGCCGAGAGCGAGCCGAAGCTCATGCCCGCGATGGTGATCGGGATCTTCAGCTCAATCGGCTTCTTGGCAAAACGCGTGCCGAGGACCACGTCCGTGCCGCACTTCTCGCGGTAACCTTCCAGCGGATAACGCGAAATCGATGCACCGAGGAACAGGAGGTCATCGAAATGCGGGAGCCGGCGCTTGGCGCCCGCACCGCGGATATCGTAGATGCCTGTCGTCGCGGCGCGACGGATTTCCGAAAGCGTATAATCGTCGAACGTCGCCGATTTGCGCGGCAAGGTGCGTGGAATGTTGCTGTCCATGAAAGACCTCAGTAGGCGTCGGCGTGGTCGACGTTGAAATTGTAGAGTTTGCGGGCTGACCCATAGCGGCGGAAATCCTGCGGCCGGTCCTTGCGCTTGGCGCGCTCCAGAAGTTTCGCGAGATCCTCCAGGTGCTCGGCGCGCATCTCCTTCTCGATGCAGTCAGAGCCGAGACTCGTGACCTTGCCTTTCACGTAGAGGCGCGCTTCGTAGATCGAGTCCCCCAGGGCATCGCCCGCGTCGCCACAGACAACAAGGTTGCCGCGCTGCGCCATGAAGGCCGACATGTGGCCGATGGAACCGCCGACGACGATATCCACACCCTTCATGGAAATGCCGCAGCGGGACGAGGCATCGCCGTCGATGACGAGCAATCCGCCGTTCGCCGTGGCACCGGCGGATTCCGAGGCATTGCCCTTCACCCACACAGTGCCCGACATCAGGTTTTCAGCAACGCCGACACCCGCATGGCCATGAATGATGATGTCGGCGTGCTTGTTCATGCCGCCACAATAGAAGCCCACATGGCCCTGGATTTCCACCGTCAGTGGCGCATCAAGTCCACAGGCGATGGCATGTTGTCCCATCGGGTTGCGGATGATCCAATGACGGTCATTGGTGTCCTTCGGGAGTTTGTAGAGGCGCTGGTTGACGCCCGTCACTCCTTCTTTCTTCAGGTCGATTTCGCTCATGCGTGGCCACCCCATGTGTAGACTTTTTCAGGTTCGGGTTCCCAGGTCCGGGCCGTTTCCGAACCGGGAAGATGTGCAATCGCCCGCCACTCCGTGGCCATGGCGACCCAGTCGTCGGTCTCCGCCATCACCGCATGCTTGCAGGCGATGGGATCGCGCACGACGGCAAAGCCGTCGGCCGTGCCGACGAGGAATGTATAGAAGCCATCAAGGTCCTTGAGGCCGTCTTCCATCGCCTGCTTCAGCGACGCGCCGTTGCGCAGCTTCCAAGTCATGTAGGCAGCGGCAACTTCCGTATCGTTCTCTGTCTGGAATTCCATGCCCTCGCGGCGCAGGTTCTCACGCAGGCGGTTGTGGTTGGACAATGAACCGTTGTGCACGAGGCAAAGATCGGCACCGGTCGCAAAGGGATGCGAACCCGCCGTCGTGACGGCACTTTCCGTGGCCATGCGGGTGTGGCCGATGATGTGCGTGCCCTTGGCCGAAGCCAGTTCAAACTTGTCGTAAACGTTTTCGGGCAGGCCCGTTTCCTTGAAGATTTCAATCGTATGGCCCGAACCCACGATGCGTACGCCAGGGTGATTGTGCTTCAGCCAGTTCACCACCTTGTCTTCCTTCGCCGTGGTGACGAGGATGCAGTGATTGCCGATCTTCTTGACCGAAGCCTCGCACTTCAGTGCGCGTTCCAGTCCGGTGTCGACCTTCTTCCAGTCGTAGTCGGATTCATCGTGGGCAAGCGAGAACTTGATCTCGTTCTTCTTGACCGGATTCCGGTAGACGGCGACGCCAGCCGAGTCCGGCCCGCGGTTCGTCATTTCGATGATCATGGGCTTGAACATCGCCCCAAGCTTCGGCTGAAGCTTTTGATTTTTCAGGTAAAGTCCAACAATTCCACACATGGGTGCAACTCCCTTCCGCTGTGGCGATTGGGATGCAGCCTATCAGGGCAATTCGCCCTGTCAACTAGCAGGAACTATTTATTCACGTCAGGAATAGGTTCATTCGTCCCGGCGATAGCTGATGATCGACAGATACCGCGCCGGCAGCTTCTTCATCTCGTCGGGACCATGGGGCGCTTCCGCATCAAAGAACAACGCGTCACCCGGATGCATGTCATAGGTCTTGTCGCCGTGGCGATAAATGACGTTTCCTTCGATCATGTAAAGAAACTCCAGCCCGCTATGCTGGAATGTCGGAAAGACGTCAGTCTCGTGAGTGAGCGTGATGAGATAAGGTTCGACCATCACCGGTCCGTGCGGGCTGTGACCGAGAAGCTGATACTGGTGGCCGGCCCGGGTACCGCGCCGTTCGATGGTGAGTCCCTGCCCTGCCTTCACGAAGGTCGCGTCACGAACCTCTTCGAAAGACCGGAACAGTGCCGTGAACGGGATCTGCAACGCCCTGCTGATGGCCTGCAACGAGGCCAGTGAAGGTGACGTTGCGCCATTTTCGATCTTGGACAACATGCCGGCCGACAGTCCCGATTGCTTTGCAAGCTCGGAAATCGTCAGTCCCAACTTTTCCCGGTAACGCCGCACTTCGCGTCCGATCGCTTCTTCTAAGTAGCGGTTATCGCTTGCGTTGACGGCGTGCGGGTTTTGAAATTCGTCCATATCTTCATCACCGATATTGCAGTGCAGCGCTTTTTGTTCACTTCCGCCCGCTTGACAAGAGGCACGTTCGGCGTTTTCCTGTCAGACAACAAAGTTGCCCCGTAGCAAACAATAACACAAGGGGCGGGCCGGCACATGCGGGGAAAAACTGCAGGCCTGCGGGAGAGGAAAAAATGTCTGACCTCAATTCAAGAATTGAGGCGATGTATTCCCGTGATGTGAAAATCGCGTGGGCTTTCGTCGCCGGACTTTGGTTTGCAGTGCTCTTCGTCATGTACGCAACCTGGGACCTCGCCCCCGAGGGACCCTGGCGCTACGTGCTCATGATTGGCGGTGCTGCGGTGCTGCTGTTCAACACAGCCTCCATTGGCACGCTTGTCCGCCACTACAAGGAAGACAAGCAGTTCATCTACGGCCTCGACATCAAGCATCTCGACGAGATGCGTGGCCACCATCATTGAGGGCATGACGCACATGGCGAAATACACTCCTCCCAACCAAAGCCAGATCATCGACGTGATCGTGCTGCTCGTGCTCACCGTCGGCGCCCTCTACATTCCACTCTGGCTTGGCATGGCCGGCGGCGCGAAGACACCGGCCGTCGTCGAAAATCCCACATGGGAATCGCTCGGCCAAAATCCTGTGATGGTCGAGAAATGGAATGCCCTCGGCTACACTGATCCGGCCGCCGTCAGCGACATGATCACGGCCCGTTATGACTACTGGTCATTCAGTACCATCGAACTTCTGATCATGATCGTGGTGGTGATCGGCTACTTCGTCATCGTCGTGCGCCTCTCCACCAAGGAGTACCGCGACGTGATCGACGAAAAATTCGGTTCAAAGAGATAAGGGGCCAGCCATGGATATCTGGAATTATCTGGAATACGCAGCCTGGGCCCTCTCCGCGATGTTCGGGGTTCTCATCGTCGCCAACTGGTTCAAGATCGACTCCACCTATTCCGAAGACGTGCTCACGTCATCGCGTGAAGGTGAACTCGAAGCCATGACCGAACAGCACAAGCTCTGAGAGACGCACCAATGTCAAACGCAACAACAGAAAAAATCGAGAAGATCAGTCTTCTGCGCGTTCTCGGCCCGGCCCACGTCTGGGCGCTGGGTGTCGGCATCGTGCTCGTCGGCGAATACATGGGCTGGAACTTCGGCGTCGGCAAGGGCGGCGCCTACGCAGCACTGATTGCCTGCTGGTTCGCAGGCCTGCTCTACACCTGCGTCGCCATGATCGACTCGGAAGTGACCTCGACGGTCGCTGCCGCCGGCGGCCAGTTCACGCAGGCCAAGCACATCGTCGGCCCGCTGATGGCCTTCAACGTCGGCCTCTACCTCG
>CALMLK010000336.1 GCA_937868035.1 uncultured Alphaproteobacteria bacterium | reverse complement strand
CTCCACCCGTGTCATGCCGAGCGTTTCAAGAATGCGCGCGGCAATGGCGAAGTCGCGGCCGTCGGCCGTAAAGCCGAGGGCGAGATTGGCTTCGACCGTGTCCATCCCCTTGTCCTGCAAGGCATAGGCGCGGATCTTGTTGGCAAGGCCGATACCCCGGCCTTCATGGCCGCGCAGATAGATCACCGCGCCGCCATTGCTCTTGTCGACCTGCGCAATCGCCTCATGCAACTGCGGGCCGCAATCGCAGCGCAAGGAACCGAAGGCTTCGCCCGTCAGGCATTCCGAATGAATGCGCACCAGCGGCACGCCTGATGTGACCGGCTTCACCAGCGCCACATGTTCCACGCCCGTGGTCGTGTCCCGGTAGGCGCGCATTTCCAGTTCGCCATCGGAATAGGCTGACGGCATGCGGGCGCGCGCAATTTCGATCACGCCCGTTGCAGGCGCTGTGTCTCTCATGAGGGACGATAAGGCTGACATAACCTCTCCACGTATTTGGCGATCACATCGACCTCGACATTCACGTCGTCGCCGGGCGAGAGGTCGCTCAGGTTTGTATGGCTCCACGTATGGGGAATGATGGTGATGCCGATCCGGGTCTGCGCCGGATCGTCTGTTTCCACGCTGTTCAGCGTAAGGCTGATGCCATTGAGTGCAATCGATCCCTTCTCCACGCAGTAGCGCGCCAGATCGGGCGACATGGCAAACACCAGCTTGAAGGCCTCCGCATCCGGCGTGATGGATTCAAGCGTCGCCAGCCCATCCACATGGCCCTGCACCAGATGGCCGGAGAGCCGCGTTTCCAGTTTCACCGCGCGTTCCAGGTTCACGTGTCCGAGCGCCTGCAAGTCACCGAGGTTGCTCCGCGCCATGGTCTCGCGGCTCACGAAGAAGGTGGCGGAGCCCTTGCTGTTGAATCGCACGACGGTGAGGCATACGCCGTTCACGGCAATGCTTTCACCCAGTTCCAACCCGTCGAAACCGGTGGCGATTTCCAGCACCAGCGTGCCGTCTTCCTCCGATACGGAGTGCACGGTGGCGAGCTTCTCGATGATTCCCGAAAACATGGTGTCGTTCCTGTCTCCTAACGGCCACGCAGCCGGCGCTCGATGGCATCACGCCCTGCACCGCCTGCGGATTTCTGGATGATGATGTGTTCGTCCCAATGGGTGGACTGAAGGACATGCGCCGTCACCGCCGGACCGGCCTCCACCAGCACCTCCACGGCGCCCGCGGCGGCCGCGCTTTTCAGCGCATCGGACAAGGACGGGCTTCGGCGCGCACGGAACCCGCGCGCGGCGGCGGCGGCGAGATAACTCTCCGGCACCCGCGCACGGCGGTCGAGGATGAGGAGATCGCGAATCTTGCCGGGATGATCGCTGACGCGCCGCACCGTGAATCCCGGCGCATCGGCCAGAACCGTGCCAGACCCGGTGATGATGGCGTCGGCCCGCTTGCGAAGTTCATGGGCAAACTGCAGCGAGGCAGGCGACGTGAAGGTCTTCTGTCCCGGCGGCGGGATCATGGAGCCATTCGCATCCAGCGCCTGCTTCACCGTCAGCCAAGGAATTCCGCTGCGCATGCGCTTGGAAAATGGCGCGATCAGCGCCTCCGCCCGCGCGGCGGTCTTGCCGTCGATCTCCTTGATCCAGTGCACCTCCAGCCCCGCCTCCGCCAGACGCCGAGCCCCGCCGCCCTTCACCGCCGTGTTGGGATCAGCGGAACCGATCCACACATGGCGGATGGGCGTGGCGAGGATGGCGTCGCAACACGGCGGCGTGCGGCCGGTGTGATTGCACGGTTCCAGCGTCACGATGATGGTGTGGGCGTGAGACATCGTGCCGGACATGGCGCAAAGGGCCAGGGCCTGCGCCTCCGCATGGCCTTCTCCCGCCCGCTGGTGCGCCGCCACGGCCAATTCGCGGCCTTCCGCATCAAGCACGACGCAACCGACAGGCGGATTGGGCGACGTGGCTCCGCGATAGGCTTCCGCAGCGGCGAGCGCGCGCGCGAAGGCGGCGGCGATCACGTCCGCTTCCAGTCCGGTGCTCTTGCTGCGTTTCAACATGCGCCTGCTCG
>CALMLK010000335.1 GCA_937868035.1 uncultured Alphaproteobacteria bacterium | reverse complement strand
CCAGCTCGGCATCCTGGTGCCGCTCAGTTCCATGACGCTTGCCATCCCGGAAGCGCTGTCGCGGATCGCGCAGCTTCACAATTCGGAACCGGGAATCAGTGACGGCCTGATCGTGGATATTCCGCACGCCGTTCTGGCCAGCCTGTCGGAAGCGAGCCTCGAAGGCCTCGCCTACATGGCGCGCTCGGGAATCGAGATGAGCCTTTCCAATGCCGCAGTGGCGGGCCTCGACCTTGCCGCCCTCGACAAGCTGAATGTGCGCTACGTCGGCATTTCCGCGGGCAGTGTCGGCAGCGAGCCCAAGCAATCCGCAGGGATCGCCAATTTCGTGCAGGCCGCGCGCGCTCTTCATGTGCAGGTGATTGTCATGGGCGTTGCGAACGCGCAGCAGGCCACGCAGTTGATGCGGGTGGCGCGCTTTGCCTCCGGTCCGGCCTTTGCAGAGCCGCGCCGCGTGCGCAAGGACGTGGTGGGCCAGCAATCTCCGCCGTCCGATGAAATCACCGCCGCCGCAGAATAGCAGAACTCGGCTGTTTCCATTGGCGCAACGGCGGACTATCACCCGACGCCATGCGTGACCTTTCCTCTCTCTATCCCGTCTGGTTCTGTGACATCTGGGGCGTGCTCCATGATGGCCACGCGCCCTATGCGGCCACGGTGGATTGCCTGCAGCGGCACCGCAAGAACGGTGGCACCGTTGTGCTGGTGAGCAATTCGCCGCGCAGCACCATTGGCGTATCAAAGCAACTGGACGAAATCGGCGTCGCCCGCGACTGCTACGATACGGCCGTCACGTCCGGCGACGTGACGCGCGACCTGATGCAACAGACCGACGGTCAGTTGTTCCATCTGGGACCTTCGCGCGATCTTTCCATTTTCGACGGACTGCCGGTCAACCGCGTGGCGCTGGAGGCCGCGTCCACCGTCATCTGCACGGGCCTGTTCCACGACGACCGGGAGACGCCCGCTGACTATGCAGCACTTCTGGCCGATATTGATGCCCGGAAGCTGCCGATGATCTGCGCCAATCCGGACAAGGTGGTGCGCAAGGGCGGGCGATTGCAGTACTGCGCGGGCGCGCTTGCCGAGGCCTATGCGGCGCTGGGTGGCGAGGTGCGGATGGCGGGCAAGCCCTTCGCGCCGATCTATGATCTTGCGCGGCGGCGTACGGCCACGATCCGCGATCATGACGTGCCGGTGGCTTCGATCCTCGCCATCGGCGACGGTCCGGAGACGGATATCCGGGGCGCGGCGGGGCAGGGCATCGCCTGCGTGTTCATGACCGGCCTGCACGATGGGGAAGGCTCACTGGCGGAAGATGACGCCGCAATCCGGAAAGCGGTGCCGGAGGCGAATATTCTGCGCACGGTGGAGCGGCTGGACTGGTGATACGGCAGGCCGCGGAGCGGGCTGCCCGACGGGCTTAGCGGCCCTTGCAACTTTGATCGCAGTTGCGCTGCGCTGCACAGGCGCTATGTTGCACTGCAATGTTCAGGTGTGGAATGACGGGTTATTTCATCGAGGATTTGTCTGTGGGGATGGAGGCCGGGCTGGACAAGACGGTGTCCGCCCAGGACATCACCGCCTTTGCCGAAGTGACCGGCGACCGCAATCCGGTGCACCTCTCCGAACACTACGCCGCCAAGACATTCTTCAAGACGCGCATTGCCCACGGCATGCTGTCGGCCGGCTTCATATCGGCCGTGCTCGGTACAAAGCTGCCCGGCCCCGGTGCCGTGTACATGTCGCAGACGCTGCGCTTTCTCGCACCGGTGCGGATCGGCGATACGGTCTCGACCTTCGCCAAGGTCACGGCCCTTGACTTGACCAAGAAGCGCGCCCAATTGCACTGCCGGTGTGAAGTGGCGGGAAAAACCGTCGTGGAGGGCGAGGCCATGGTGTTCGTTCCTTCGCGCGCGTAACTGGTCCCGCCTTCGCGTTTGAAGGTGATGATGCAATTCCTCCGGGCCGCAGAGGCCGTTCTCGCTTCCCTCAAGGGCGCCGTCGTCGCGATCGGCAATTTCGATGGGCTTCATCGCGGCCATCAGGAATTGATGCGGGTGGCGAAGGCGGAAGCGGCGCGGCGCGGCGTGCGTTGGGGCGTGCTCACCTTTGAACCGCATCCTGCATCCTATTTCCGGCCGCACGAGCCCGTGTTCCGCCTCACCCCGGAGCCGCTGAAGGCGCGCCTTGCGTCGGCCCTCGGTGCGGATCTCCTGGCTGTGGCCGCGTTTGATGAAGCCCTCGCATCGCGCACGCCGGAAGAGTTTGTGCTGAGCCATCTGGTGTCGTGGCTTGGCGTGTCGCACGTTGTCACTGGCTATGATTTCCATTTCGGCAAGGGGCGCAAGGGCACGCCGGAAATCCTGGCGCAACTCGGCGCACAGTATGGCTTCGGCGTCACCGCCGTCGACCAGGTGACGGATGATGCCGATGGCAACGCGCCATTCTCATCCAGTTCCATCCGGTCCGCCATCCGCCGCGGCCATGTGCGCGCCGCCGCGCATGACCTTGGTTACCGCTGGATCGTGATGGGCGAAGTGGTGCATGGCGACAAGCGCGGGCGCACCATCGGCTTTCCCACCGCCAACATCATCGTCGATCCGGGGGCTGAACCGGCGCGCGGCATCTATGCCGTGGAAGTGCGAGATGCGGCGGCTCCGGCGGGCACGCGGGCCTGGCAAGGTGCGGCCTATTTCGGCGACCGCCCGACCTTCAACACCAATCGCACGTTCCTCGAAACCTATCTGCTCGATGTGGACGTCGATCTCTATGGGCGGACGTTGCTCGTGTCGTTCCACGATCTCATCCGTGGCGACAAGACCTTTGCCTCGGTGGGAGAACTCGTCGACCAGATGAAAGGCGACTGCACCCGCGCCCGGGAAATCCTCGCCCGGGACGCCGCTGACGACGAAGTGGCGATATTCCCGCTCGGGAAACTGCAGCGTGAGGGCCGGGTTTAAGGGCCTTCAAACGCAGTGCTGACCGATAGTCTGGATGCCTCCTGTCGTCGGCATGACGGCTGACCGGAGACCTGTTTCCGCCTCACGCGTCCGGATCGAGGAGGCGGTGGAGGTGGACAATGAAGTAGCGCATCTGGGCGTGGTCGATTGTCTCGCGGGCCTTGCCGAGCCAGGCGCGGTGAGCTTCAGCGTAGTTGGGATAGAAGCCCACAACATCGAGTTTGGCGAGGTCACGGAAGGTGACTTCCGACACGTCTTCCAGTTCGCCGCCAAACACCAGATGGAGAAGCTGTCCCTCCGGTTCCACATTCTTCTTTTCGGCCTTCTTTGCCGGGGCCTTGGCGGCGGGTTTGGCGTTCATGCAGTCCTCACAACATTCAGAATGGCGGCGTGGAGTTCGGGAGTCGCCGCTGCAAGGAGGCCGGGTTGCCACGGCTGCGGACGGTTGTAAATCATCCCTCCGCCGGAAAGGTTCGTGACAACGCCACCAGCCTCCGTCACCAGCAGATGGCCTGCGGCAATGTCCCAGTCGTTCTTTTCGCCGATGGAGACGGCACCACCGTGATGGCCGTGGGCGATGGAGGCGAGGCGGAGGAGGAGGGGAATGGGCGAGTCGATTTCCGGCGCGAGGTTGGCCCCGGACAGCGCCGTGCGATAGCGCCGCGCCGTGATCACGTTGGGGCGGGGTGTGGCGAAGATCCGGGCACCGTTGAGAAACGCGCCGCCGCCCTTCACCGCATGGAACAACAATCCGTCGGCAGGCTGGAAGACCGCCGAGAGCTGCGCCGCGCCCTCGACCGCCAGCGCCATGCCGATGCCCCAGGGCCCCGAGCCCTGCAGGAAACCGCGGGTGCCATCGATGGGGTCAGCAATCCACAGGCGGGCCTTGCCAAGGCGTTGTGGCGTGTCGGGCGATTCCTCCGAGAGCCAGCCATCATCCGGCCGTGCCACGGCGATCCGTGTGCGGAGCAGGTCATCGACGGCCTGGTCCACATCGGTGACGAAGGTGCCGTCCTTCTTCGTGCGGTGGCCGAAGCCCGCTTTCTGCATCTCCAGTGCCAGCGCACCGGCCTCGCGCAGGCAGTCGAGCAGCAGGGAAAGATCAGCGTCCGGCAAGGGTCATCTCGCCGAGGAAGCAGGAGGGCGCAACCGTCGAGGTGCGGAAGATCAGGTCGGTGGCAGGTTCGAGCGAAGCAAACATGGTGCGCAGGTTTCCGGCGACGGTGATTTCGCTCACCGGGTAGGCCAGCTCTCCGTTCTCGATCCAGTAGCCCGATGCACCACGGCTGTAGTCGCCTGTCACCATGTTGATCGACGAGCCGATGAACTCGGTGACGAGGAAGCCCTTGCCGATGGCCTTGATCATGTCTTCGGGGCTGCGCGTGCCTGCCTCCATGTGCAGGTTGCTGGTGGTGGGGCCGCCGCGGCTGCCTTGTCCGGTCGGTTGCAGACCGAGTTGGCGGGCGGAGCTGAGGTCGAGGATCCAGTTGGTCAGCACGCCCTTGTCGATGATGGCGCGGCGCGAAACGGGCAGGCCTTCGCCATCGACGGAGCGCGAGGCGAGGCCGCGCTTCCGCAGCGGATCGTCGATGATGCTCACCTCCGGCCGGAACAGGCTCTTGCCGAGATCGCCCTTGAGGAAGCTCGTGCCGCGGGCGATGGCCGCACCATTGATGCCGCCTACAAGATGGCCGACCAGACTTGTGGCGATGCGCCGGTCGAAGATCACCGGCACGGTTTGCGATGGCACCTTGCGCGGATTCAGGCGGCGTACGGCGCGCTCGCCCGCTGTCCGGCCGATCTTTTCCGCGCTTTCGAGATCGCTCCAGTAGACGGCGCCATGGCCATCATAGTCGCGCTCCATGGATGTCCCTTCGCCTGCGATGACGGAGACGCTGTTGCCGAAGCTGGTGCGGCGGGAGGTGCGTTCGAACCCGTTGCTGGCCGCCATGGCCGAGCGGCCGGCATAGGCCGAAGCTCCCGCGCCGTTGCTCTTGGTGACACCCGTCACGGCCAGCGCCACGCGTTCTGCCTCCAGGGCGCGGTCGCGCAACTGGTCGGCGTTCACGCGTTCGTCCGAAGCGACGTCGATCTCGGGAAAGGATGTGGCGAGTTGCGAAGGCTCCGCCAATCCCGCGTAGGGATCAGGTGGTGCGAGCTTCGCCATGGCGACGGCGCGGGCGACGAGGCGTTGCAAGGCGTCCGGCGTCAACACGCTGCCCGACATGCTGGCGGAGGATTGCCCGACGAAGACCCGCACGGTTGCCTCGCGCGCTTCGGATTGTTCGAGGTTT
>CALMLK010000334.1 GCA_937868035.1 uncultured Alphaproteobacteria bacterium | reverse complement strand
GGAACCGCAACATGGCAATCACCAAGAAGTACACTGCCCACGGAACGTCGGTCGGAGGCCGGGGTGGCGGCACGGCGAAGACGGATGACGGCATGCTGGACCTGATCATCGCCGGTCCGAAGGAACTGGGCGGAACGGGCCAGGGCACCAATCCCGAGCAACTCTTTGCCGTCGGCTATTCATCCTGCTTCCTGGGGGCCATGAAGTTCGTCAATTCCAAGGAGAAGAAGGCGCTGCCCTGGAACCCGGACAATTCCGTGACGGCCCATGTCGCCTTCGGTCCGCGCAGCGACAAGAAGGGCTTTGGCATCGAGGTCAAGCTGGAGGTGAAGCTGGTGGGCATTCCCAAGGCAAAGGCCACCGCCATTGCCAAGAAAGCACATGTGGTATGCCCCTATTCCCACGCCATCCGCAGAAACGTGAAGGTCACGACCAAGATCATCTGAGGTCAAACGAAAAGGGCCGCGCTGTTGCGCGGCCCTTCCGTGTCGCCGTGATGGATGTCAGTGCCAGGCGCGGTGGCAGTAGGTCTTCTTCGTCACCCAGATCTTCTTGGTGTGATGCTTGTTCCAGACCTTCACCTTCTTGTAGTGGCAATGCCAGTGATGGCCATGGCCGTAGAGCATCGGCACGCCGATGTAGATGCCAACGTGGCCATGACGATGCCTGGCTTCAGCCGTCGAGGCGGCACCGGTGATGCCGATGGCAAGCGTGCCGGCGGCGGCGATGGCGAGAACAGTCTTGCGAAACATGTGTTGGGTCCTTCCGTTGAAAGTGGC
Organism: uncultured Alphaproteobacteria bacterium; assembly: GCA_937868035.1. GTDB lineage: Bacteria > Pseudomonadota > Alphaproteobacteria > Rhizobiales > Aestuariivirgaceae > Aestuariivirga. The sequence continues at coordinate 4,477 of CALMLK010000334.1, read as the reverse complement.
CCGCAGGCCCTGATGAGCCCACGACAGGTACCACTTTTGCGAAAACAACCTGAACGTCACATGAACGCCCCGTTCCATGCGAAAAGAGGCCGCGCGGGCAGGCGCGGCCTCCAAATCAGATAAAAGTGAAATCGAAAGGCGGCTACCAGTCGTTGTAGTTCCGGTGGTGGCCGTAGTGGCAGCGCTTGACCTTCCGCCACTTGTGATGCTTCTTTTTCACTTTCACCCAATGGCAATGGTAATTGCCGCGGTGGCGGTAGTAGCCGTCGCCGTAGTAGCCATAGTCGTCATAGGCCCCGAAGAACGGGAAGCCGAAATAGACACCGACATCCGGGTTGCGGTGATGGCGGTGATCCCTGGCCTCGGCGGTTGAGGCGCCAAGCCCCAGCGCCATTGTTCCGGCGGTGGCCAATGCAATCAAGGTGTTGCGCATGATGCTGGTAATTTCATTCGTGAGCAAAGCCATTGCGTGAGATGGCGTCACCCCACCTAAACACCTAAAAAGGCGGAAAGTTGCCTCAGCCGAGCAACGACTTTACCAGGCCACCGGCCTTGCCCATGTCGATCTGGCCGGAATATTTCGCTTTCAGTTCCGCCATGACCTTGCCCATGTCCTTCACCGAGGCTGCTCCCACCGCCGCGATGATGCCCTTGATGGCGTCGCGTGTGTCATCCTCGGAGAGCTGTTGCGGCATGTAGGACTGGATGATCGCCATCTCCTCGCGCTCCTGCTGGGCCAGTTCCGGACGCCCGCCCTGGTCGTAGGCCGCGATCGAATCCTGCCGCTGCTTCACCATCTTGGCGAAGACGTCCAGCAAAGCGGAGTCGGGTAGTTTTTCACTGTCGTGGCCTTCGGTGCGGGCGTTGATGTCCTTGTCCTTGATGGCGGCGTTCATCAGGCGGATGGTGGCCAGCTTGCGCTTGTCCCCGGCCTTCATGGCGTCCTTCAGGTCGGCGTTCAGTGTGTCGCGGAGGCTCATCGGCGCTCTCTCCCGTCTGGAAATGCGTGGAAAGCGCCTCCATACCGCCTTCGCAGGTGCAGCGCAAACTTGACGCCTGCCCCCTGCTCCCTTAACCAGCGCCAAATTCCCGGAGACTCGACCATGGCAACCGCCAAGAAGGCCGCAAAGGCCAGTGCAAAGTCACGCCCGCAGCCTGGCGCCCAGTTCGGGGATTGGGATACCCCCGTGGTGACGGGCCTCCTCGTGCTGGCGGACGGCACGGTGATCGAAGGCCAGGGCTTCGGCGCCGAGGGCGATGCCGTGGGTGAAGTCTGCTTCAACACCGCCATGACCGGCTACCAGGAAGTGCTCACCGACCCGTCCTATGCGGGCCAGATCGTCACCTTCACTTTCCCCCACATCGGCAACGTCGGCACCAACGACGACGACATCGAGACCACCAACCTCGCCGCTTCCGCCGCCGTCCTCGGCTGCATCGTCAAGGCTCCGGTGACGGACCCCGCCAACTATCGCGCCGCCAAGCATTTCACCAAGTGGCTGAAGGCCCGCAACATCGTTGGCCTCTCGGGCATCGACACCCGCGCCCTCACCAGCCTCATCCGCGAGAAGGGCATGCCCAACGGAGTCATTGCCCACAATGCCAAGGGCAAGTTCGACATCGCCGCCCTGAAGCGCAAGGCCGCCAAGTGGCCGGGTCTTGTCGGCATGGACCTCGCCAAGGATGTCTCCGTCACGCAGCGCATGGACTGGGACGAAAAGCTGTGGGACTGGAAGACCGGCTACACCACCGGCGAAGGCGGCAAGAAGGTGGTCGCCATCGACTACGGCCTCAAGCGCAACATCCTCCGCTGCCTCACCTCCGCCGGCTGTGACGTGACCGTTGTTCCCGCCACCACCGCAGCAGACGACATTCTCGCCATGAAGCCGGACGGCGTGTTCCTCTCCAACGGCCCCGGCGATCCCGCAGCAACCGGCGAATACGCGGTGCCCGAAATCAGGAAACTGGTGGACTCCGGTACGCCGGTCTTCGGCATCTGCCTCGGCCACCAGATGCTGGCCATCGCACTGGGCGCGAAGACATTGAAGATGCACCAGGGCCACCACGGCGCCAACCACCCCGTGAAGGACTACACCACCGGCAAGGTGGAGATCGTGTCCATGAACCACGGCTTTGCCGTGGACCGTGACAGCCTGCCCGCCGGCGTGGAAGAAACCCACGTCTCCCTCTTCGACGGCTCCAACGCCGGACTGCAGGTGAAGGGCAAGCCCGTCTTCTCCGTCCAGCACCACCCCGAAGCCTCGCCCGGTCCGCAGGACTCGCACTATCTCTTCAAGCGCTTCGTGGAGATGATGGAGAAGGCATAAGCAGCGTCTGCTGGCCCGAACGCGCGAAGGATCTACGGACCCTTCGTGTGTCCGGCCTCCGCGCTGCCATCGCCATGATCCGACGCCAACCCTGCGCCGATGCCGGCCCCGAGGCCGCCGCCCGCCATCATCGCACCAGCACCGCCGCCTGCGCCACCTGAACCGCCACTGCTTCCGCCCCGGCTCTCCTCCCGGTCCCCGCCACCCCGTCCCCGGCCACCTTGTGCGATGATCCGCGCGGGGCCCTGCATGGGCAATTCCAGGTCCGCCGGCACCGGTTCAAGGTCAAGCGCATCGCGAATGAAGGCGCGGAGAGACACGACCAGCGCATGGGTGTGGACCGGCCGCCCCGCCAGCAATTCCTCCGAAACCTTGTGGGCGAGGCGCACATGCTCTTCCGTTCCCAGCAACAGGATGTCGGACAAGGCCCCTTCGACCGCATCGCGGATGCGGCGCGCCCGGTCGCCACCGCTACCCCCTCCGCCGGATTGATCGTCAGGTGCCAGCGCTTGTTCCACAGGCGTTTCAGGACGTGCCAGCCTGTCGCGCAGATGCGCCGGATCAACCCGCAACTCTCCCGTGATCGATCCACCCAGAGTCTTGTAGGCGGCGATCAGGGTGCGCAGGCGCTCGTTGATCTGCCGGTTCATGCGTTCGCGCCGCTGCTGCACCGTGACCATGAGCAGCAACCTTATGCCGACGCCGATCAGCGTCACCAGCGCAAGCCCGGCGAGTGTGCTGAGAACGCCTTGCCAGGAACTGAGATCAATCATCCGCATCGTCCGCTCCAGTCACGCCAAAAAGCGATCATCACATGACGGCGGCCTGCGGCTCAAGATCACCGGGAGCGGTGACGCGTTCCGTGTGGACGGGCGTGGCCGCCATGGCGGAGATACTCATCATCGATATCCGCAATGAGACGCGCGCCCTCACGCGGTTCAACCTTGCGCAGGATTGCGTCGATTTTCTCTTCCATGCGGTCGTCGTTTTCCTTGGAGGACGGCGAGCCGATGTACAGAAAATATGCAAGGCCCACCACCTGCCAAAGCAGCTGCAGGAATTCCGATTGCCAGTTCTCGAAGGTATCCCGCAGCATCAGCACCGTATAGTCCGCCACCACAGGCGGCTGACCATGCTGGGCGGAGTCCTGGACGAAGGCTTGCCAACCGAACACCCAATGCAGAACCAGCGACACGCCAAAAAATCCGAGTGTCAGCCAGGCATAGGCATACTTGCCCAGAAATCCGTGCCGTCTTGCGGTTCGTTCCACGCGCGCCATGGTATCCTCCGATCCCCCGCGCGCATGAAACGCCATCCCGCACGGCAGGTTCAAATTTTGCCCGTGGCACCGAACCATTTCCCCAGGTTGTGCATTGTGCTGTTTGATGGCCAGTGTTTGCAGCGAAAGAAGCATATCCTGCTGGATGGACCACGGACCTGTCCTGGAGGCACCCCCTCTGGGCCACGATGCGGCCTGCGATGTTGCCGTGATCGGCAGTGGAATCGCGGGGCTCTCCATCGCCTATGAACTCACGCGCCTTGGCCAGCAGGTGATCGTGATCGACCGCGGTCCCATCGGAATGGGCATGACGGCAAGGTCGACCGCACATCTCTCGTCCAGCCTCGATGATCTCTACATCAATCTCATCCGCATCCACGGACGCGACACCGCGCGGTTCCTCCTCGACAGCCAGGTCGCGGCGATCAACCGGGTGGAGGCGATCTGCGCGGCGGAAAAACTCGACGCTGATTTCCAGCGCGTCGACGGCTGGATGGCCGCCTCCGCACCCGACGAGGAGGCGACGCTGAAGGAAGAATACGAGGCCTGCCTCTCCATCGGCATGCACGTCACCTGGGCAGACCGGCGTGCAGCGACGGGATTGGGCAAGGGGCCCGCGCTGGTCTTCGCCCGCCAGGCCCGCTTTCATCCGCTGAAATATCTCGCAGGCCTCGCCACGGCCGTGCAGGAACACGGCACGCGGCTCTTTGCAAACACGGCTTACGAGTCTCACGACAAAAGCGATGGCCGCATCCTGATCCAGACCAGCACGGGCGCGGTGATCTCGGCCACCCACGCCGTCTTCGCCACCAATTCACCGGTGAATGCCGGCCGCGCCTTTCACAGGAAACAACGGCCCGACCGCACCTAT
>CALMLK010000333.1 GCA_937868035.1 uncultured Alphaproteobacteria bacterium | reverse complement strand
AGCACATCTGCGACAACCAGGTGCAGCCGGGCTTCACCATGTGGGGCTCGTTCGCCGAATACGTGGCGTTGGAATATGCCGACCTGAATGTGGTGCGCTTGCCCGACTCCATGGCCTTTGACACGGCGGCGGCGCTGGGATGCCGCTTCGTCACCTCGTTCAGCGCCGTGATCGACAAGGGCCGCTGCGCTCCTGGCGAATGGGTGGCGGTGCATGGCTGCGGCGGCGTCGGACTGTCGGCCATCATGATCGCCGCCGCCATGGGCGCGCAGGTGGTGGCGGTGGACCTGACGGAAGAAAAGCTGGCGCTCGCCAAGGCGCTGGGCGCTGCCGCCACGATCAATGCCTCCGGCGGCACGAAGGTGCCGCAAGCCATCCGCGATGTGACGGGGGGCGGTGCACATCTTTCCATCGATGCCCTCGGGCATGCGGTGACGGCGATGAATTCCGTACGCTCGCTCCGTAAACGCGGACGCCACGTGCAAGTGGGTTTGATGCTCGCCGAACACGCCCGCGCCGCCATGCCCATGGACCGGGTGATCGCCTACGAACTGGAGATCAAGGGCAGCCACGGCATGCAGGCGCACCGCTATCCCGAAATGTTGCGCATGATCGGGGCGGGCGTGCTGAAGCCGGAGAAGCTGGTGGCCAAGACCATCGGCCTCGACGCGGCGCCTGCAGCCCTTGCAGCCATGGACACGTTCGAGGGCACCGGCATCACCATCATCCGGCCGTGAGCCCCGCATTGGCAAAGCTGCATCCGCTGATGTAATCATCTGCCCATGGCCATGCCGCCCCGTCCCACATACTTCCTCCTGCCGCAGGCGGGGTGGAAGGAGCATGTGCGGTTTCCGAAGCTCAAGCTCGGCCCCATCGTCGCCAAGCTGGATACGGGCGCGCGCTCGGCGGCTCTCCATGCCGACGAGATTCACGTGAGCGGGCGGCGCGTCACATTCGTGATCGTCAGGGATGGCCGCAGGCACAGTTACAAGGCCCCGTTGGTGGGTGTGAAGCGCGTCAAAAGTTCAAACGGAATCAGCGAGATGCGAGCGGTCATTCGCGCAACGCTGGAAGTGGGCAAAGCGCTCTTCAAGGCCGAGATCACGCTCACCGACCGCGCCGACATGGATGTGCCGATGTTGCTGGGCAGGAATATCCTGAAGGGCCGCTTTCTCGTGAACCCGGCCCGCACATTTCTTCTGGAGCGCAAGACCAAGTCATCATGAAGATCGCCCTTCTCACCCGCAATCCGAAACTCTATTCGCACCAGCGCATCATCAGCGCGGCGCAGGAGCGTGGCCACGAGATCGTGCCCATCGACTACCTGCGCTGCACCATGAACATTTCATCGCGGAGGCCGGAGCTGCGCTTCATGGGCGAGAAGCTGGAGGGCTTCGATGTGGTGATCCCGCGCATCGCGGCCTCGCACACGTTCTATGGCCTCGCCGTGTTGCGCCAGCTTGAGATGATGGGTGTCTATCCGCTGAACGAGTCCGTCGCCATCGGCCGCAGCCGCGACAAGCTGCGCGCGCTGCAACTCCTGGCGCGCGACGGCGTGGGCCTTCCGGTGACGGCCTTCGCCAACTCCACGGGCAGCACCGATGACATCCTGCAGATGGTGGGCGGCGCTCCCGTGGTGATCAAGCTGCTGGAAGGCACGCAAGGGATCGGCGTGGTGCTGGGCGAGACGCACAAGTCGGCCAAGTCCGTGATCGAGGCCTTCCATGGCGCGCAGATCAACATCCTCGTGCAGGAGTTCATCAAGGAGGCTGAGGGTCACGACATCCGCGCCTTCGTGGTGGGACGCAAGATCGTGGCCACCATGGAGCGGGCCGGACCGGAAGGCGAGTTCCGCTCCAACCTGCATCGCGGCGGGTCCGCCACCAAGGCCGAGCTTTCGGCAGCGGAGAAGACGGCAGCGCTCAAGGCCTGCAAATCCATGGGACTCAACGTGGCGGGTGTGGACATGCTGCGCTCGAAGCGGGGACCGGTGGTGATGGAGGTCAACTCTTCGCCGGGGCTGGAAGGCATCGAGCAGGCGACTGGACGCGACGTGGCCCGCGACATCATCTCCTTCCTCGAAAAGAACGCAAAACCGAACAAGACAAAGACACGCGGGAAAGGCTAGGCTTGCGCGGGGCAAGCGGGGCGAAGGGGTATGGTCGGATTCGAAATCGGCGAACGGATTGTCGCGGCGGGAACGCGCGAGACGGTGAACCTTGCCGTTTCGACGCTGGCCAATGCCAGCCCCATGAACCTGCCGGTGCATGTGGTGCATGGCGGACCGGGGCCGGTGCTGTTTCTCTCGGGCGCCGTGCACGGCGATGAGATCCAGGGCATCGAAATCGTGCGGCGGGTGTTGGCCCATGAGCTGCTGAAATCGATGAGCGGCACGCTGCTCGCCATTCCCATCGTCAATGCCTTCGGCTTCCTCAATCATTCGCGCTACATGCCGGACCGGCGCGACCTCAACCGCTCGTTTCCGGGATCGGACCAGGGATCGCTCACAAGCCTGCTGGCAGACCTGTTCTTCCGCGAGGTGGTGAAGCGCTCGCATTTTGGCATCGACCTGCATTCGGCGGCCCTTCACCGCACCAACCTGCCGCAAATCCGAATCGCGCCCAAGGATGATGATCTGATGAAACTGGCGGAGGCTTTTGCACCGCCCGTCATCATGACGTCAAAGCTGCGGGAAGGATCGCTGCGGCAGAGCGCCAAGGATGCCGGCGTGAAGGTTGTGCTGTACGAGGGCGGCGAGGCGCTGCGTTTCGAGGAGGCGGCTATCGAGGCTGGCGTGAAGGGCACGCTGCGGGTGATGAAGTCGATCGGCATGATCGGCACGGCACCCGCTGTTCCCGGCCATGCCGTGACGGTGCATTCGACGTCCAGCACGTGGACGCGGGCACCGGAGGGCGGCATCCTCCATTCGGTGCGTCATGTGGGCGACAAGGTGGGGCGGCGCGAGCCCATCGGCATCATCACCGATCCCCTGGGGCAGAGCCGTGTGCCGGTATTTGCGGAAGACGACGGCATCATCATCGGCAAGACCAATTTGCCCATCGTGAACCGCGGTGACGCCCTGTTCCACGTGGCCCGCATCAAGACCTCGGCGAAGGTGGATGCGATGCCGGACGAGGAC